>JAUXIU010000160.1 GCA_030620895.1 Deltaproteobacteria bacterium | reverse complement strand
TAAGGCATGTGTTGATATACTTGCTCATCCAGGTCTTATAAAGGAGGCGGATGCTAAACTTGCATCTGAGAATTCGGTGATATTGGAGATTACAAGTCGCAGGGGGCACAGCATTACAAATGGACATGTCGCTTGTATGGCAAAGAGATTTGATGCAAAAATGGTATTAAATACCGATACACATTCACCTTCAGACCTGATATCGGAATCTATGGCAAAGGAGATCGTTCTAGGTGCAGGACTTAACAGCAATGATTACAAAATACTTAAGAATAATTCTAAAGAATTGCTCAAAAAGTCTTTTATTTAATCATTATTTAATAATAATAGCAATTTTTGTTGCTGGGTGTTCTACTGCAACAACAGGCAATGTAAGTGAAGATATCCCGTGGAAGACGTATCTATTTAATAAAGAACGTGCCAATTCGACCAGCCAGGGGATTGATCTGCCGATTAAACATTATTGGAACTTCGGTTTATGGTCTTTTTCGGAATTGTTCCTTCCTTATAATTCCATCCGCAGCTCATCTCCAGTAGTAACAGACGGTATTATATACATAGGTAGCGGCAGTAAAAGGCTGTACGCATTAGATCTAATAAAGAAAAAGGTATTATGGCATTTCGATACATCAGGATATATAGAAACCTCACCGACCCTGGACAGAGAGGTCGTTTTCTTTGGTACAGGCGACGGTATAATCTATTCTCTCGATAGGATAAGCGGGAAGGAATTATGGAGATTTCAGGCAAAGGCTGAGATTCTATCTTCGCCGTTGACTATGGGAGATATGGTATACTTTGCATCAGCTGACGACAGACTCTATGGATTGGATTTTGAAACAGGAAAAGTAAAGTGGCAACATGGGATGATATCCTCAAGGTCGGTTGGCAGCAGGATCTTTGCATCACCAGCTGGAAAGGATGGCAGGATATATCATTTCTTTTCTGATGGTTACCTTTTATGTCTTGACGTATCTTCTGGCAGAGAACTATGGAAAAGGCGAGTAGCAGATACATCAACAATTCGATACAGTGGAGGGCGGAGAACACCTTCTCTCTTTAATGATAAGGTTTATGTGCTAGATAGCGATCATGCAGTTCTTATGCTGGATGTAAAGAACGGTAAAGAGATACGAAAGTTTAACAACATAAGGGCAGACGATTTTCTAGTAGCAGAGGGAAAGATCTTTCTAGTCGATACAGGCCGGATTATTGCCATCGATATAAACACGAACGATGTATTATGGGAAAAGAAAGTTGGAAATGGCCTCTCGCTTTCACTCCTAAGGGCTGGTGAGCATATATTTATTCTGTCAAACCGTCAATATAAACCGTTTGGCATAGATCTTTTTTCTAAAAAGAAGGGTTACGTAGAGGCATTGAGGATTAGCGATGGCAAGAAGGTCTTCGACGAGGAGATAGATGCAACTATAACAGCAAACGGTACAGTATACAATAATCACCTTCTACTGGTTGCAGATGCCGGTTTTTTAGTAATCTACGGTCAGAGAAAATGAAATGACAAACAGACTCGATGTTGCTTTTCTCTGGCATATTCATCAGCCTATTTAAAAGGAACCATCATATATCTGCCTTGCGTAACTCTTATGATACGGGTTGTTACGGCCTTAATGTAATAAATAATCTCAGTTATCGCAAAAATTAATAAAGGAATAATAGTCGTATAATGTATATTATGTCAAATTCTATTCATGATATCGAAGTTCGGTCTTAACAGGATGCACGCCCTGTGGGCGGGGTATCTTCACCTGTCTCCCTGGCCATATCCCTGATACGCCCTATCCTTTCCACAACCGGCGGATGTGAATAATTAAAGGCGGCATATGCCGGATGAGGATGGAGATTTGAAAGGTTGTCCTTTGAAAGCTTTACAAGTGCGCTTATCATCCCCTCTCCATCTCCTGTCATTTTATAGGAAAATCTGTCAGCCTCATTCTCATGCCTTCTTGAGAGATAGTTTAAAAGAGGTCTGAAAGGAAAAGATACTATAGACCCCAGAAAGCCAAGGACGAGGACCTTTGAGAAGAAGGTGCCCTCTTCAATATTAAAGAGATTAATCAGAAGATCGCCCTGAAGTATCCTGAATGATATATAGATTGCTATTAGTGCGATACCTTCACTGGCGATTAAGCGTTTTAAAAGATGCCTCTTCTTCCAGTGACCGACCTCATGGGCAAGTACAGATAGTATTTCAGTATTCTCCATCTTCTCAATGAGCGTGTCATATAGAACAATCCTCTTTACCCTCCCGATACCTGTGAAATAGGCGTTTGTATGTTTCGTTCTCTTTGAGGCATTCATCTTAAAGACTCTGCTCACTTTTATGCCGGCCCTTTGCATCATCCTCCTTATATCAACTTCGAGCGTTTCATTATCAACGGGAGTAAACTTGTTAAAGAGAGGTTCTATTACATAAGGCGAAATGTACATGATAAATATGCCGAAGACCAGAAGGAAGGACCATATCCATAACCACCAGAGGTTGGGACTCCTCTGAATGAGCCAGAATCCTATTGAAATGACTAGAGCCATCAGGACGGCCGATATAGATACCGATTTTATCAAATCGTTTATCCATAATCTAAGCGTAATTGTGCTGAAACCATAACTCTTCTCTATCCTAAACGAATGGTATAGACTGAAAGGGATGGATAAAACTGTTAAGACATAAAACAGAATCAGAAAGAATACTAATCCGGAGAGAATAAATGGCAGATCCAGCGAGACAATCCATGAATTATAGAGATCCAGAGGGCCGGCAAAGAGAAAGAACAATATTAGAATATTATTGAAGATAGATGTAATAAAACCAAACCTTGTATTTTCAACGGTATATTCCCTTATTCTGCCCAGCAATGGTTCGTCTATCTGCCCCTTGAATTCTGGGGGAACATGTGAGCCAATTTTTTTCAGGTGGGAGAGATTTAAATACTCAAGCCAGTAGCCGAAGAGAAGAACGAAGAGATAGGCGATAAAAATGATTATAAGATAACCTTCCATCTTTATAAAATTGTCCTTAAAAAAAGATGCATCACCTCTGACACCTTACGCAGAAATATGAATACCTTCCCCCTATCCTTACCCTTTCAAGATCGCTCTAGCAGATTATACAGTACCCTTCCATTCTGCCTTGTACAAACCACCTTCTCATCCCTGACAGATCGGCATTATGTTCACAGGCCTTAACGAGGACGTGCCTTATAGCCTTATGGAGCTGTCCTATATACTTATCTGTCAAAGAGCCGGCGCCTCTGGCAGGC
>JAUXIU010000113.1 GCA_030620895.1 Deltaproteobacteria bacterium | reverse complement strand
TTAGCCCATGTCGCCGAACTCATATTGAAGGATACTAAGGACAGCTATAGCCGCTGTCTCTGCCCTCAATACCCTGGGCCCAAGGCTCACGGGCAAGAAACCCTTATCACATGCCTCCCTTACATCCTCCGCTGAAAGTCCACCCTCCGGCCCGATCAAAACGGTTAATCTCTCTATTCCTTCTGATGCATTCTCTTCAACTACGCCTTTAAAACCTGCAGCCCTTTCCATCTCCCAGGGGACGAGTTTTAAGCAATCACCATAGCCTTCTATCGCTTCACCATACTTGAGCGGCCTAGCGATATCAGGTACCATAACCCTCCCACACTGTTTTACCGCCTCAATGGCCACCCTCCTCCAGCGTATAAGCCGCTTCTCTTCACCTCCTCTGTCAAGCCTCGGAATTGTCCTCTTCGTATAAAACGGTTGTATAACCGATACCCCGAGTTCTGTAGCCTTCTGGACGATTATATCCATCTTCCTCCCCTTTACAATCCCCTGTATCAGTGTTATCTCGAGACGACTCTCGGAAGGGGTATCCTTGATACACGTTATCTCTATTATAGCCCTGTCCTTCCTTATAGATTCTATCCTGCCAGAGAGTTCAATGCCTTTCCCGTCAAAGACGCTAAGCTGGTCACCGAGCTTCAACCTTAGAACCTTCGAAAGATGACAGAACTCCTCTCCGGCTATTAAAACACTCCTATCCCCCCTGGATATCCCATCAACTAAAAATCTTCTCATAAGATGCCCTGTATACAAGACAGACCCACTCACCGTACCTGAATGTCCTGTATGTCTTCTGAAAAAATGTCCTATATGCCTTCTTCACCTCTGCCACCCGTTCCCTTAATATCCCTGAGAGTATAAGAAAACCATCCGGAGAAATTCTTTTAACAAGAGCTGGTGCGATCTTTACAAGTTCCTCTGTGATTATATTCGCAACAACCATGGAAAACCTGCCATGAATATCTTCAATCCCTCTCTTAGAAAGGGCTATCTTTATTCGGTTCAATCTGGCGTTCTCTTTTGCAACCCGTATCGTAACACTATCGGTATCAATCCCCACTATATATTCTGCTCCAAGCTTCCTGGCTGCGATGGCGAGGATACCTGAACCTGTTCCCACATCAAGCATATTCTTTGGCCGGTATTCCTTAAACAATACCTCCATTGCCTTGAGGCACACCCTTGTGGATGGATGGCTTCCTGTTCCAAATGCCCTTCCAGGGTCTATCTCTATTATAATCTGCCCCTTTTGCGGTTTTACTTCCTCCCATGTCGGTTTTATCATAAGGGTCTTAGAGATCCTTACAGGTTTGCTGTACCTCCTCCACCGGGTAGTCCAGTCTCTATCCTCAAAAGGTCTTATTGTGCATCCCCATCCAAAACACTCGAGTTCCATTTTAATATGTTCAATATCCGTAGAATCATCCAAAGGTAGATAACCCTTAAGATAGGTGTCCTTATCTATCACCCCAGGACTGCCGGCAATAATAAGGATCTCCGCCGCTCTATCTTTGCCTTCCACTGGTCCCTTAATCTTAAGTTCCATCCAAACCTTATTTATGCTCTTCGGAGATAACTTAAGGGACTCTTTGGAATACGTAGAAAGCCTCTTTTTCATATTTGCCCTTTGTGCATCTTCATAAGACACATCGTAAAAATAACAAAAGATTTTCTCGTTGACAATAAAAATTAATCGTGTATACTGCATAACCCAATATGCCAAAAACCGCTAGAAATAAAAAGACTACAACCAAAAAAACTGCAAAAATAAGCAGAAAAAAGTCGCCTGCCGCTAAAAGGGCTGTTAAAACAAAAACAGCAAAAGAAAAGGTTGCAAAAAAGGCATCCCCGACACGGAAAACAGTAAAACCCAGGGCCTCAAAACCTAAAGCAAAGGGTAAAACAAAGGTCACAATACGAAAGGTATCAAAACCCCCGGAAAGAAAACGCAAGGTTCCTCTTAAAAGATTGATAAAAAATGCACTCCTCAAGAAAAAGACGGAACTTCTCCATGAGGTGGCTGAAAAGAGGAAGTCAGAGAGCAGCCTCTTAAAACACGAGATAGGAGATATATATGATGTTGCCAGTAGTGAAAGAGAAAGGGAGCTTTCTCTAATACTTGGGGATAGAGACAGGGAGAAGCTAGCAGAGATTGAGGAGGCATTAGAAAGATTTGAGGATAAAACATACGGATTATGTGAAGAGTGCGGAGAGCCCATTGCAGAAGGAAGGCTCCTTGCAATGCCATTTGCAAGAGTATGTGTTGATTGCAAATCCAGGGAAGAACGGTTGCACGGTTATATGAGAAAATATGATGAGGGTGGGCTGGTCAATATAGCCGAGAGGCTTGATATTGAGGAAGAAGAGGAATCTTAAGAAATCTTCTGCTTGACTGAGATTTATTTAACCGTAAAATTCTACTCTTAACCATAACCTTTTTACCTTATTCAATATGAAAAGCCCTTCTTTTGTAAAGTCCCTTCGATTTTTCTAATCGATTATATCTTACCCATTCATGACAGGCAGAATTAAACATATCCTCGCCTATATTTCCGTTATAACGATAGTCTTTATAATCCTATCTGTCTCCCTCTATAAAAGGAAAGCTGTCGATTTCAGATACGCAAGGATGCAGATGGGCACTATTGTTGAGATAACTGTCTCCGGTTCTAATGTAGATGAAAACCGCATTAGGGAGGCCGCAGAGGCCGCATTTCAAGAGATAGAAAGGCTGGAAGCCCTTTTCAGTAGTTACCGCAATGATAGTGATATATCCCGAATAAATGCGGCTGCAGGGAAACGGCCCGTCAAGGCAGACCCGGAGGTTGTATCTGTAATCGAAAGGTCCATGGAGATAGCAAGAATCAGCGGCGGGGCATTTGATCCAACGGTTGGTGTTCTGGGGAGGATATGGAGTTTCTCAAGTGATAAAAGGATGGAAATACCATCCAGAGATAAGGTGGCGGTGTTATTGGAGATGGTGAACTTTGAAGCCATCACTGTTGATAGCGAGAATTCCACCGTAAAGTTTGATAGAGAAGGCCTGCAGATTAACCTCGGTGGAATTGCAAAAGGGTATATAGTAGGCAGGGCCGCGGAGGTCTTAAAAAGAAGAGATATCAAAAGGGGTATAGTCAAAGCCGGAGGTGATATGGTTGTATTCGATACCGGAAATGGAGAACCCTTTAAGATAGGTATCCAACATCCAAGGGACCCCAATGTGATTATTGGTGAGGTTACCTTCTACAACGAGGCCGTGGCAACATCAGGTGACTACGAGAGGTATATAATAAGAGATGGTGTCAGGTACCATCATATACTCGACCCCTCCACAGGTTTTCCTGCAAGAAAGTCACGGGCCGTCACCGTAGTGTCGGTGGATCCTACAATTACCGACGCTCTATCGACAGCAATATTTGTTATGGGACCAGAGAAGGGTATGAAACTAATCGAAAGCCTCCATGGGGTAGAAGGGCTGATAATAGACAATATGGGATTGATAACCGCCTCATCTGGTTTAAAAGACAGACTGGTCATAAAGGATGCACAAAAGAGTGAATTACCGTGATTTACCACTTGGTGTTCTCTTCAAACGCACCCTTTTCTTCTGATAAACAGAGACCGCCCTGTTATGGTCCCTCAGACTCTTTGAGAAGTGATGGCTCCCGTTGTTCTTTGAGACAAAATAGAGGTAACCTACCTTGGCGGGGTTTACTGCAGCCTCGATAGACGCCCCCCCTGAGTTAGAGATGGGTCCAGGAGGAAGGCCATAAAATAGATATGTGTTGTATGGCGTCCTTGTACGAAGATGTTTCTTTGTAAGGTTCCCATCAAAGTCAGATATACCGTATATTACGGTAGGGTCACTCTGTAGTGGCATCCTTCTTTTTAACCTGTTGTGGAATACCGCAGATATATGCCTTCTCTCTTCCGGATTTCCAGTCTCCTTTTCTATTATTGAGGCCAGGGTAACTACTTCTCGCTGTGACAGCCCCAGTTTAGCGGCCTTTTCCGCGATATCCTCTGTATATATCTCTTTGAACCTGTCAACCATCTTGCCTATTATCTCTTCCGCCGGCATCCCCTTTGTTAAGTAATATGTGTCAGGAAATAGATAGCCCTCAAATGTATCTCCATTCACCCCCATAGAAGATGCAAGGCCTTTATCAAAGGCCTTCGAAATAAACTCTTCTTTTTCAGCCAGACCGGCCTTCTCCAGCAATATTGCCATTTCACGTATGTTGCGGCCTTCGGGTATGGTTACCTTGTATCTTCTGGTTTCACCGTTTACCAGCTTATTCAAGACATTAAGGGGCCTCATGGAGGTATT
>JAUXIU010000026.1 GCA_030620895.1 Deltaproteobacteria bacterium | reverse complement strand
CAGTTTGTTGTAAGATGCCTTTGGCAGGGTTTTGAGTATCTTTTTCATCTTCTTATCATCTATCCTTGTAATAAGAACGTTTTCTCCCAGCCCTATCATTTTCTTTCCTATAAATGTAATCTGTTCCGGTGACTTCCCTTCTCCGAATATCACCTCTGGGTAGCCCTGTCTGAGAGAACGGTGTGTATCAAGTGTGGCATAACCAAGTTCTACGAACGGGAGGACCCTTAACCTTTCGAGTGCAGTGTTGATTGAAAGCCTTCCCCGTTTAATATTCTCAAGGAGTTTTTTAAGTTCATTTACATTCATGGGTTTATAGGATTAATGTCATGATTCGGGGTTTATACCGAGCAATGATATGCAAAGTAAACTTGTCCGTAAATCCGGTAAATCAACGGGGTGAATAATCAGTTTCCAGAGGTTTTTACACTGGAAACATGGTTTGCATAGTTTGCTTGGCTGATTTGGTTAACAGAGTTAACATAGTTGACATCGTTTGCATGGTTCACATGGTAAGCTTGGTTGATATTGTTAACATAGTTTGCATGGTTTAAATAAAAAATGCAAAATCAACAAAGAAAACCAGGCAAACCAGACAAACGAGGCAAACAGGGTTAATAAAGCAAACCTGATAAACAATACAAACCAAGCAATCAATTTTTTTTAGTGAAAAAGGGTGGCCAGGTCAAGCAGAAATACCGGTCTTCCGTTACCGAGTATTGTGACGCCGGAAACTCCTTTAATCTTTGCTAGAGGTGGGGCAAGGGGTTTTATATACGCCTCCATTGCCTCTCCTGTATCTTTAACACCCAGTCCTAAGACTTTGTCATTTGTCTCAATAAGTACAGCCCGCTTAATTTCTGTTTCCTGGGTTGATGCTAGACCGAGAAGGTTTCCTAAAGATACGATGGGAACCTTCTTCCCGTTATGGAGGACATTATGTATGTTCGCCTTCTGTGCCATCGAACCATTAACATCTTTTATATGAACTACTCTTGAGAGTGGCAGGGCAAAAATCTCTTCGCCAAAATACAATAGGATAACCTTGATTATGGATACAGTTAATGGCAGACTCATCCTTATGGTTGTTCCCTTCCCTTTGGTAGATTCAATATCCAATGAGCCGGCGACTGATTCTACACTTTCCTTAACTACATCCATTCCAACGCCTCTTCCAGAGATATCTGTTACCTTTTTCGCGAGACTCATGCCTGGAAGACATGTAAGCAGTAAGACCTCTCTGTCGCTCATCTTATCAATCTTCTCAGGAGGAAAACCGGCAGTAGAAGCTTTTTCCCTTAACTCTGCTGCATCTATCCCCTTCCCGTCATCGGATATCTCCATTACAACACTGATTGGTTCTCTTTTTGTGGTTATGGATAACCTGCCCTTCGGTGGTTTACCGATATGTTCGCGCTCCTCTTTGAGTTCGATACCGTGATCGATTGCATTTCTTATAATGTGAATAATAGGATCACCGATCTTTTCCAGTACCATCCTGTCGAGTTTTATCTCACCACCATGAATTGTAAGCTCTATCTCCTTATCGTGTTTCCTGCTTAAGTCCCGTATCATTCTTGGAATATTGCAAGTAAGGTCGTCAACAGGGAGCATTCTGGCCTCAAGAACCATGGTATAGAGGTTCTCAAGGGCCTTGCGGAGCTTGTGAATACCATCCTTAAGTTCGATATCTAAGGAGTTCTCTGTGTGCTTCCGAAGTGCCGACCTGATGGCAAATAATTCTCCAATCGTTACTAGAAGATTATCAAAAACTTTACTCTCAACCTTCATGGTCTTTGGCAACTCGAGTTTATGGACAGTCTCTTCTTGTAGGGGTGGTGGTGGCTTAACGACCTTTCTTATATCTTCTATGGAGTTTTTTTTTAACTCATCAATCCTGGAAAGTAACGGCTCTATATCCAGGCTGATTGGTTTGTCATCAGAGACAAACTGAATCATCTTCTTAAGAGAGTCAAGTCCGGAAAAGAGTACACTGGTGGTATTATCATCAGGTATAATCTTTTCTTTTCTGCATCTGTCGAGGATTTCCTCCAGGGAATGTGACAGCGTGGAGATTACTTCATAACCCATTGATGCAGACATCCCCTTTAATGAATGAAAGTGTCTGAAGAGGTCATCGATGCTTTGCGGCGATGTTTCTTTATTCTCCAGTTCAAGCAACGTATTTTCTATGGCAGATAGATGTTCTTCAGCCTCCCTGAGAAAAAGCGCTTTGTATTTAGAAGTGTCCATAAAGTATTTACTGCAAGTCTGGATAATATCGGATGATATTTCAAAAGGAACGAAACTTCTTGCTGTAGATATTTAAAAAAGACCTAAAATAGTTGATACCCCTTTGATAAGGCCTCCGTTGTAAGTTTCAATAAAAAGTCCCAGTCGATAATTTTAATTACAGTATCATCGGACTCTATTACACCTATTATATATTTTTCTTTTTCCTTCCTGAGTTTCATCTTCCCAATGCGTTCATTCCATAGAAAGGAGATTCTGGCTTTGCCGATATAAAACCCCATGTAAGTACCGTTCATCTTGGATATGACGACCTTGTAAGGCGGTTCTTGAGATTCCCAGGTTGTTTCAAAGAGAACAGGAATGTCGATAACCGTTATGACTTCACCATGAAGGCTGATAATACCGTTTAGAAAGACTGGTGAGTATGGAATTAGGGAAATATGTTCTACTTCTACTATACTGTCTATGGCCTCTAGATCAAGAGCCAACATATCACCATTGAAATTAAAGACAATCTTATCTTTGCTGGTCATATCCAGGATACTAATTTAATCGTATGTCAATACATGACGGCTTCGTAAAAAGTCGGGTACCCTCTGGGTGTGCGGTGTTGCACTTCATCCCTCGTCACTGCGACGTACCTATAAGTACTCCTCATTCCTCAGGATTTGCGCGCCTTCGGGTACCCACTTATGGGTGTTGGAGCTTTTTCCTTTGCCGTTCTTTTTTGGCCTTTTTACGAGTTCATCAATACATGTACCGGGTTTTTAACTGCCCTTATATATTCGTTCTGCTTCGGTATTATCCTCCAGCCTGAATTTAGACACAACGGCTTGCAATTGTGCTGAAAGTATCGAAAGTTTTTCAGAGGCGATAAGGGCATTTTCTATAGACTTACTATTCTGCTCAACCGAACTATCTACTTCCTCGGTAATTGAGAGATGTTTCTTTGCAATGCGTGCTACTTCTTCAACAAGTTCTACGGTGCCTTGTGACTTTTCCTTCTGTTTTTGGGTAATAGTTATTATATGGTTTGCCTTCTCAGCGACCTCAGCTGTGAATGTTGCAATATCTCCCAGTATATCTCTAACCTTCCGTATATCTTCCCTTCCTTCTTTTATAAAAGAAGCACCATCTGATACAGAAGAGACTACGCGGTCCATCTCTGCCTTGATGTTTCTTACAATTTGTGAAACATCTTCGACACTTGTTTTTGTGTTATCTGCAAGCCTTCTTACCTCTTCAGCCACAAGTGCAAAACCTTTCCCATGCTCTCCTGCCTTTGATGCCTCTATTGTAGCATTCAATGCAAGAATGTCTGTCTGTCTGGATATATGAGTTATTACATCAAGGATTTGTGGGATGTTGTTGATCTTATCCTCCAGCGTTATTGTCAGATCTCTTGTAGATTCTATGCCCTTAAAGATATTCTCCATCTTTTCGATTGCAGATGTAGCTGTATTTGCCCCGCGCAGGACCATTGAGTTTGCCTTTGCAGATGAATTGGCGGTATCCGATACCTTTTGCGCCGTCTCGTCAGCCAGGTTTGCCACATCCTTTATGATTCTTGATGCGCTATTTATATGGTTCGCCTGCTCCAATGCCCCTTTGAATATATTTGATGCCCCTGCACTTACTGCCTCTGAGGATTGCTGTCCTTCATTTACAAGCTTATTCATGGTCTCTACGGTCTTGGTAAGTTTTAGTGAAGTGTTTTTTATGTATTTTACAAGCTCCTTGAGGCTCTTATGCATTTGGCATAGCGCACTTTCCAGATCTGTTGTCTCATCCTGGAATATCTTCTTTCTGCAAGATGGATAGCTTTCTGCTGTGAGGTTGCCCGCACTTATCTCAACGGCTGCCTTTGTAAGTTTCTGAAAGTGTTTCGTGAGGTTTCTTGTTAATATGGAGCCGAGGCTAAGGCCTATTACTATAGCGGTTAAAAACGTAACCGGTTCCCTTAACCAATCCGGCATCTCAAGTCTTCCGACAAGGTTGGGGACGAATGCAACTGTGGCAACAACGATTATAAAACCAATGATAAACTTTTGGCCTAAAGGAACTTTGATACTCAATGGATTCTCCTCTTTACGGATTTTGTCAGAGGATAGAGGCTTTTGCCTCCCTCCTCCAACCTCAGGCCTCTAACATTATTTAACACCCTTAACCTCAGCGAGATAAGTTGATTATAGATACGATTAGGTAACAAGTCAACCGGCTTTAAAATGTTCAAAACCTTCATCCTTGATGGTAACGATATTCCCATTCTCATCCAGGACAACTAGACCTTTCTCTTCAGGTAAGACTGTGCCTATGGGTGTGATCAGGAGCTCAAGTTCTTCTGTGAGTGTTTTTATCATAGATGCACTGGATGGAGATGCTGTGAAGAGCAGTTCATAGTCTTCCCCCCCCGAAAGTGGTAGGCAGATATCCTCCGGGTTTTTTAATATACGGCTTTTAACCTGGGTGGAGAGCGGTAATTGGTGGAGAGATATAGCTGCACCGACTTCGCTTGCCTCTGTTATGTGTCTCAAGTCGCACATCAGTCCATCACTTATATCAATCATGGCAGTTGCGAGGTGTTTTTCTGCCAGTAACCTCCCTGCTTTTACCCTTGGAACTGGGTTCTGGTGCTTCATAACGGCTTTATCTGAAGATATCCCTTTTGTATCTATGGTGCCCGACTGTAGTAATAGCAAGCCCAGTGCAGAATCTCCCAGTTGTCCGGTCACATAGATTGTGTCTCCTACAGTAGCCCCTCTTCTATAGACCACTTCATCTCCTGGGGCTTCGCCAAGTACGACCGTTCCAATTACAATCTTTTCCGGTGACGAAGATGTGTTACCTCCTGTCAGGAGAACCCCAAATTCACCAGCTCTTTCACTAACACCTCTGTAGAGGTTTTGTAGATATTCAAACGGCGTTGAGGAAGGCAGAGAAAGGGTAACGAGTAGAAAGGTTGGCTGACCGCCCATAGCAGCAATGTCACTCAACGAGATGCTAACAGCCTTTTTGCCAATAAGATATGGTGTTGTGTATGAGGAGGAAAAATGAACACCCTCTACAAGGATATCCGTTGTAGTCAGAAGACATTTGCTATTGTCCTGCAGGGTTACAGATGCATCATCCCCAATTCCCTTAATAACCCTTTTGTTATCTATGTCAAACTCACGTGAAAGGTATCTTATCAGTTCCGATTCGCCAACTTCACTTAATTTCATTTTAGCTTGCTCGGGTGGGGGTTAGTATATAGCTAATTTCGTGGTCTGTAATTCGTGATTCAGCTAACGATCCACGATATCCGATCCTCGATACACGCAATACATGTCAATGTATTCATGCAGTAGCGTAGGTACGTTTTTTTACTGTCTTCCCGGGCTTTCTAGGACCCTTTGTGGTTTTTTTCTTTAACGCCACTTCAAGAACTTCATCCATATGTTTTACCAGTATAAAATTTATCTTCTTCCTGATATCTTTTGGAATATCCTCCATATCTTTCTTGTTTCTCTCTGGAATAATGATATTGGTTATGCCAGCTCTTAAGGCAGCAAGTGATTTCTCCTTTATGCCGCCTATTGGAAACACCCTGCCTCTCAATGTGATCTCTCCGGTCATTGCAACATCCTTACTAACGGGTACCTTTGTGAGAGCGGAGATGATTGAGGTTGTGATAGTAACACCTGCTGAAGGACCGTCTTTTGGTATGGCCCCTGAAGGAACGTGGACATGTATATCGACTTTCTTGTAAAAATCATCTGTGAGTCCAAGAATCTTTGTTCTGCTCCTGGCATAGCTAAGTGCTGCCTGGGCCGATTCCTTCATGATATCTCCAAGGTATCCTGTAAGTATGAGCTGGCCCTTGCCCTGCAAAATGGTTGTCTCTATATATAACATCTCACCACCTACAGGTGTCCAGGCAAGGCCAGTGGCAACACCCACTTCATCTACCTCTTGTTCTGGATCAGGAAGGAATTTCGGTATTCCAAGGTATTCTTGAATGGTGTGGGGTGTAATGACCGTAGCCTCCTTCTTTCCTTCTGCCACCTTTCTGGCTACCTTCCTGCAAAGGGAGGCAAGCTCCCTCTCTAAATTCCTTAGCCCTGCCTCTCTGGTATATTCAGATATAACCTTCTTTATCGTGTCATCGGTTATGACAAGTCGCTTTGCATTTAGTCCGTGTTCAGCCAGCTGTCGTTGTACAATATATTTTTTGGCTATCTCAACCTTTTCTTCTTCTGTATAGCCAGGGATATCTATAACCTCCATCCTGTCCTTGAGTGCAGCAGGGATAGGCTCCAATAAGTTGGCTGTAGTTATAAACATTACTTTAGATAGGTCGAAGGGAATGTTTAAATAATGATCGCTAAATGCCTTGTTCTGTTCAGGGTCTAAAACCTCCAGGAGCGCCGAGGATGGGTCGCCTCTGAAATCCGTGCCTATCTTATCTATTTCGTCCATCATGAATACTGGGTTATTGCTGTCCACCTGCTTCAATCCCTGGAGTATCCTCCCTGGAAGTGCGCCTACGTATGTTCGTCTGTGACCTCTTATTTCAGCCTCATCCTTGATGCCACCAAGGGATATTCTAATAAATTTTCTCCCCATCGCTCTGGCGATTGATCTCCCCAATGATGTCTTGCCAACCCCGGGAGGGCCAACAAAGCAGAGGATCGGACCCTTAATCTTCTTCTGGAGTTTCCTCACGGCGAGGTACTCTAAAATCCTTTCTTTAACCTTCTCCAGGTTATAATGGTCATCATCAAGGACCTCTTTGGCCTTTGTTATGTCTAGTGTGTCTTTGGTAGATTTGCTCCATGGGATCTCTGTGAGCCAATCTAGATATGTCCTTATGAGTGTTGTCTCTGCCGCATCAGGGTGCATCATCTCCAGCCTGTCGGCTTGTTTAAGTGCTTCCTTCTCCGCCTCTTTAGACATCTTGGTCTTCTTTATCAGCTTTCGTATCTCTTCTATTTCTTCGCCAGTTTCTTCAATCTCCCCAAGCTCTGCCTTGATAGCCTTCATCTGTTCCCTTAAATAATACTCCCGCTGGGTCTTATCCATTTCTTCTTTTGCCTGTGATTGTATCTTTACCTGCATCTGAGAGACCTGCAGTTCCTTTATTAAGTAATCGTTAACCAGTTCAAGGCGTTTAATTGGGGCGAGGGTTTCAAGGACGGTCTGGGCATCAGTTACTTTCAAACCAAGGTTTGAAGCTACCAGGTCTGCTATCCTTCCAGGGTCCTGTAAGTGTTCAAGGATCATCATGATTTCCGGGGAGATTGTCCTGCCGATAGCTGCCAGTTTTTCTAATTGTTCTTTTGTATTTCGCATCAGGGCTTCTGTTTTTACTGTTATTTGAGGCTGGGGACCTTCGTTTGCTTTTTCAATGGTAGCAACGATGGCAGGTTTTTCCTGAGTAACCCCTTTTATCTGTGACCTAACCAGCCCTTGCACAAGTATCTTTACCCTTCCATCGGGGAGTTTAAGCATTCGCATGATCATACCTACTGTTCCGAAGGGATAGATATCGGAAAGTTCGGGTTCTTCTTTGGTAATGTCCTTTTGAGCGGCGAGGAAGACCAGACGATCTTTTGTAAGTGCGATATCTATAGCATTGATTGACTTCTCTCTACCAACGAAGAGTGGGACTATCATAAATGGGAATATTACAATATCCCTTACGGGTAGCAATGGTAATGTTTCAGGAATTACAATATTTTCTTCATTCTCGACAACTCTCTCTTCTGACACTTTATTTCCCTCCTAACATATAAATTCTAAGCAGGTTCGATCAGTATCTTTCTGGTTTCTCCTCGTTTTTCTCCCACCTTCGGTAATCTTATGGTCAAAAGGCCATTTTTAAAAAACGCCTTTATTCGTGTGGCATTAACTGGGTGTGATATCCTTACACTCCTGAATAGCTTCCCGAAGCTTCTTTCCATACATACATAGTTTACATTGTTTTCCTTAAAACATTCATATTTCATTCCCTTAATTGTAAGTGTGTTGTTAAAGAATATGATTTTGATATCTTCCTGCCTCACTCCAGGCATTTCAACTTCTAAAACCAGTTCCTCTGATGTTGATAGCATGTCTGCCGGCGGGATGTGGTTTACGGTATCTACATCCGGATGTGTGAGCATATCCTCCATATCTTCAACAATAAACTGAAGCATATTAGCACTTTCCATGCTTGGGGTGTATGCCGGTGGTTTTTTTGATACCTTGCCCATGATGAATTATTATATTATCTGATTCTTTCGTAGCCGAAACCTTCAGGTTTCGCTGAAAAAACGTCGTTCGTGATGCGTAAATACTGAATTATGAATCATGAATTATGAATTATGGGAATATAAATTCTTAAATTCGAAATACGAATCACGATAAACGATTCACGAGTTTTGTGCATAATTTAGTTATAGCCTTCAAATTTTAAGTTCGTTTAAGAATTTTTTAAAGCCCTGTCTTATATCCGGCCTTTTAAGGGCAAATGAGACGTTTGCCTTCAGGAAACCGAGCTTGTCACCTGCATCATACCTCTCACCTTCGAACTCATAGGCATATATGCGATGTTTTTTGGATAATAACTTGATAGCATCTGTTAGCTGTATTTCACCACCTTTATCTGGTCTTGTTGTCTCGAGCGCGTTAAATATCTCTGGTATCAAGAGATACCTCCCGATTATAGCCAGGTTTGAAGGCGGGTTCTTCTTTGGTTTTTCCACCAGGTCGAGCACCTCATATACCCTTGGGGCTATCTTCTTTGCCTTGATAATTCCGTAAAGGTGCGTCTGATTTTCCGGTACTTCCTGGACAGCCAGAACACTGCTTTTATACCCGTCAAATATCCTTATCATCTGTTTCATGGCCGGGACTCTGGAGTCTATGATGTCATCTCCAAGGAGAACTGCAAAAGGCTCCTTCCCCACCAGATTTTTAGTACACAAGATGGCATCTCCAAGCCCTTTCGGTTTCTTCTGTCTTGTATACGCGAAATGTACAAGGCTGGAGATCTCCTCTATCATATTAAGGGTATCTTTCATACCCTTTTCCTTAAGGAGCAGTTCAAGTTCAAATGAGGTATCGAAATGATCCTCAATAGCGGTCTTGCCCATACCTGTAACTATGATAATCTCTTCCAGGCCTGATAGTTTTGCCTCTTCAACCACGTATTGTATAAGTGGCTTATCTATAAGAGGCAACATTTCTTTTGGTATTGCCTTTGTTGCCGGGAGAAACCTGGTTCCAAATCCTGCCGCCGGAAAGACCGCCTTTCTTATCTTCATAGCTGTACCGATAATATGCCCTTTCATTTAGGAAGTCAAGCAGGTTGATACTATTAAAATTATGCTTAATTACTTATCCCAGATTGTGCACGAACGTAGCCGAAACCTTTAGGTTTCGTTATTTGCGTAAAATTGGCTTCACCTGTTGGGTGTGATGGTTCGCAGGCTAAAGCTTGCGGCTACGATGGTTTGTCCATTTCGTGCATCCTGT
>JAUXIU010000223.1 GCA_030620895.1 Deltaproteobacteria bacterium | reverse complement strand
CTTGCACTTTCTCCGAGAGATTCCAAGGCAGTGGAAAGCAGATAGTAGGTGAGAACAACCCCAAGGGCCATGCTAAAACTCGTAAACTTCGCAGTTCGTATCTTCTGAATGGCCAGGGGCACTCCAATAAGAGCAAATACAAATACTGAGGCTGGAAGTGCAAATCGCTTATGGAGGTCTATGATAAATGGTGCCTGATTTTCTCCTCTAACACCCTTTTCTCTGATTCTCGAGACAAGCTCATTAAGGTATAGCTCCCTGTTGGTTTTAGAAGCTGTTGAATCAATCACTCCACTCTCATCTATGGGTAGATTGAAATCGTAGGTGTTGAAAGAGATGAGGCGGTAGTTTTCAGACAGCTCCTCAGATCTATGGATAGTACCATCAAACAACCTGAGTGTAACCGATGTATCCTCAGCTCCTGTGAGAAACATGCCATTCTTTGCAAGAATTATAGTCGGTTCACTCTCTTTACGTGTATCAGAGATAAAGATGTTTTCGATCCTGCCATCTCTCTCGGCAACATGACCGACATACATTGTTAATCCATTGAACGATGTAATAAATGTCTTTTCTTGAATGCCTGCCACTGTCTTTGTCCTGGCTATATTAAAGAGTGTCTTCCTTAACAGGTTGTTGCCTAACGGGAAGAGATAGATGGTGACGAATAGTGATAGTATATATGCAATGATAGCAAGGGCTATTACCGGCCTGAAGAGCCTGTAAAGACTTAAACCTGATGCCTTCATGGCGGTTAGCTCGCATTCAGAAGACAATCTATTGAATGTAAAAAGAATGGCTACGAGAAATGACATGGGGATTATATAGATCAGAAAAGATGGGAGAACAGAAACAATAAACATAAGGAGCATCAAGTAGTCAACGCCATAGTTTACAATCATCTCGACAAACTTAATAGACTTGCTAAGGAGTGACGTGGCTGTAAGTACAAAGATACTAATAACAAAAGGCACAGTCATCTCTTTGAATATATAGGAGCTTATAAGCCTCGGCATATATTTCATGATACTATGAACAGGTCTTGGCTTCAACGAGATTTTATTCTTGCTAATGGAACTGATTACTGATATTTCTGAAATATGAGAGTGGATGAGTTAGCATCTTTTATAGACCTTTCCATTCTACATCCGGATGTTACTTCCGATGATATAGAGAGGTTTATTAAAAGGGCTCTTAAATATCCATTCGCTTCTATATGCGTTCCTCCTTTTTATGTTCCACTTGCTTCCTCTATTCTTAAAGATAAAAACCTTAAGGTGTCAAGTGTGGTTGGTTTCCCCCTCGGTTACCAGAACGCATCTGTAAAGCTTCTTGAGGCGGTGGAGATTGTAAAGGCAGGTGGAAAGGAACTGGATGTTGTTATGAATATATCCCTCTTTAAGTCAGGAGAGTCAGGTCTTGTAGGGGAGGAGATAGAAGCTATCGTCTCCTCAAATCCTGGCATAACGGTAAAGGTTATTATAGAGACTTGCCTTCTTAGAGATGACGAAAAGATAGCTGTCTGCAAACTTCTTGTAAATAGCGGAGCCCATTTTGTAAAGACATCTACGGGTTTTGCTGCTGGTGGCGCAACCGTAGAAGATGTCAGGCTGCTTTCAGAAAATACAGAAGGGCGAATGAAGATAAAGGCATCGGGAGGGATAAATAACCTACAACAAACACTTGCATTGATAAAGGCCGGGGCATCCAGAATCGGGACGAGTTCAGGCATAACGATACTAGAAGAACTTGCAGAAAGAGATACTTCGATAAAAGAAAAAACATGAAAGGAAGATGTTATATAGGAACATCTGGATGGAGTTATGACCACTGGAACGGTCTCTTTTATCCATCAGGGACAAAAAGCAGCGACAGACTTAAATACTATATTACTCAATTT
>JAUXIU010000084.1 GCA_030620895.1 Deltaproteobacteria bacterium | reverse complement strand
TTTTGCACTGGAAACAAGATTGAAAACTTTTATGGCCAATCGTCCCGAAAGGCGTCTCCTCGTTCCGGGCACAACCAGCGAACTATTTTTGTAATCACACTTTGTCAGATTCTTTTATGAATTACTTCTGCAGCCTCTCTACCAGCGTCGTTCATTGTCATTTCATGGATCGCCGGCATAATAGTCAGAACAGGAATTTCTACAATTGATATACCGGCTATCTAAGGAGAGGCCAAACCATTTTAGAAAACCACTCACCTCATCCTGCCCCTTAAGGAAGTAATCCGTATCCTGCCACCTGTGACCGACAACGATAGATATACCACAGCCTTTCAGCACCTTGAATGCATCCCTGTCTGTCTCATCATCACCAATATATACAGGCATGGTTCCTTTAAAACCACCCCTTCTAAGTATCCATTTGACCGCCTTACCTTTATCCCAATCTACCGGTGGCCTAATCTCTATAACCTTTTTACCTTCGGTAATCCTGACCTTGCCCTCCTCTATATATGGAGAGAGCTTTTCCTTGACTACCTCTATTAAGCGAGGGGTCTCTCTTCTATCAACCAATCTGTAGTGTATACTTGCAGTAAGACCCTTATTTTCAACAATCACTCCCTTAATACCCTCGATAATAGGTTCAAGGTCCATGGTTATTTGATTGAGTGCCGTCTTGATTCTACTGGCACCTTTTATACGAAAGGACATCTCTTCTGAATATATCTCGAGGCCATGGTTCCCAGCATATACAACCCCATCAATACCAACCTTTTCCTGCAGGTCATCGAGTCCGCGGCCGCTTATAACAGCAACCGGATAGCTTCTTTTGAGTTTTCTCAACAACTCCTTCATCAAATATGATAGCCGCGCTTTCTCATGCCTTCCGACTATCGGTGTAAGTGTACCATCATAGTCGAGGAATAGAGAGACCTTCTCCTTTCTTATTCTTTCTTTGAATTCTCCTATGGCCTTATTTATATATTTACTCATCCAATATTTTTAATTTCCTCAAGTATCTCATCGACCCATTTGAATATATCATTCCTTTTCACATAGGCCCTGGCCTCACGGATTGCCTCTATCTTATACACCAACGGCCTTTCTAATGCATTTTTTATCGCATCCGCACAACCCTCAATGTCATATGGATTTATAAGGGTAACCCCGGGTATCTCTTCTGCGGCACCGGCAAACTCACTCAGAAGGAGAACGCCCTTTTCATCAACCTGTGAGGCGATATACTCCTTCGCCACAAGATTCATTCCATCATATATTGAGCTTATTATAGCTATATCGGCAGCCCTGTACAGTGCCGACAGTTTCTCCTGATCCATTCTTGTGTCAATATAGACAATGGGATTCCACATATCAGATCCGTATTTGTGGTTTATATTCCTGATCTTATTTTCTACACCCTTCCTATAACTTAGATACGGCTCTACCTTTCTGGTAGGAACCGCTACCTGAACAAACGTGAACTTCTCTTTAAAACGTGGATATTTTGAAAAGAAGAGGTCAATAGTCTCAAGACGTTTTGTCAGTCCCTTGGTATAGTCGAGCCTGTCCACACCCAGACCTATAAGAACACCCGGTTGGATGCGATGGCTCTTCATTAATCTCTTTATTATTCCTTCTTCTTTCTTTGAAGATGCACTGCTTTCAAACCATCTAAAGTCAACACTAATTGGAAAGGCCCTCACCCCTGTTGCATGTCCTTTATAATAAACAACTCTCTTTTTAATATCTATCTTCGCTCCCAGTTCTGCACTTGCACAATTCATGAAGTTTTCACAAAACGATTCCAGTTGAAACCCAACAATATCATTTGCAAGCATACCCTCTAACAGATCTTTCCTCTGTGGACAGATGCGGAAGACATCGTAAGGTGGCCAGGGTATATGCCAAAAGATGGTAGTAGGCAATTCAGGGTTCCTTTCCTTTATATAGCTGGCACAGATTGCCAGATGGTAATCATGCAACCAGACTATAGCCTTTTTCCTTCTGACTTCATCCACAATCGCATCCGCAAATAGTTGATTAACCTTCTTGTAGCCAGTCCAGTACGACCTCTTAAGATATACACGGTCCAACACCATATGGCAGAGTGGCCAGAGAAATCTATTAGAATACCCGTGATAATAATCATCTATCTGTTTTTCTGTAAGCCATACCCTTTTAAGTGTATATGAAGGGTTCTCGGGTGGAACTTTGACCCTACCGGCCTCATCAGCAAACTTCCTGTCCTCTTCACCACTCCCCCATGCTACCCATATACCGTGATTCTTCTGCATAATTGGATCCAGTGCGGTGACCACACCCCCTGCCGCCTTCTCCACTCTGCCTTTTCTGTGGCTGTAAGGTTCCCTGTTTGAAACTATAACGAGTTTTTTGTTTAACATTATTCTGTGTCGCTTTAATCAAAAACGATTAAGAATCACCTTTTTCAATGGTCATGCTGAATATAGTAAAATTGTTCTGATTGAAGAGAGTCTGCCGGTGGTTATACAGCTAGCTATTATAGTGAAGGGCTGTTATCAGGAAACCTACCACATATAAGGGGTTATTTCAAGAGAGGCAATAGATAGTGTGTCAATTCTACTTAGATATATATAACCTTCTGTCTGCTATTCTCCATCGCTATCCACATGGCAAGATAATCCCTTATATGTCTTGTTATAAGAAAGTTTTTCCTTATATGTTCTCTCCCAACCCCTCCCATCACCCAGCCCAGGGTCGGGTTGTGCAGAAGCTGCCTTATCCTGTATGCCGTACCCTCTATTGAATGAACGAGGAAGCCGTTAATGCCATCAACAATCTGCAGTGGGATACCGCCTACTGCTGAACCTATCACAGGTTTCCCCTTCCACAGGGCCTCGGCCACTACAAGACCAAAACCCTCTCTTATAGATTTCTGGATAACAATATCGGCCGCCCTCTGTAGCGCATTTATCTCCCTGTCGCTTGACGGAGGCAAAAGGAGTATATGGATATCAGGATCGTCTCCAGCAGCCTCTCTCACCTCTTCTAACACCACCTTGCCCTCAGGATCGTCGGCTGCAGTCCCACCAGCGAGTATGAGCCTGCAATCCCTGTACTTCTTGACCATCCTATAAGCCTCTATGACCCCAACCTGGTCTTTCCATGGATCAAACCTGGAAACCTGCAATAGGATGGGTTTATCCCTTGGTATAGATAACTTCTCGAGGACACCATTTACATATTCGTCATCCAGATCTATATTCTTTTCGCTCAGAGGGTCGATAGATGGCGGAACCATGAATTGATGTATGGGGATAGACTGGGCAAATGTAGATACTGAGAATACAGATGCATTATACCTTTCTATATAACTCTTGAGAAAGTACCATGGTACCAGGTCAGGTGTTGATATATCGATGTGGCACCGCCATATCCAAACACCACCCTTTTTTGACTCTATGAGCCCTGCAGGCTGCGGGTCATGTATAAATACACAATCACCTTCCAGATTGAGCCTTTTGGCATTCCTACTGTTGGTTTCTTCATATAACTCCCACATCTTCTTCGTGATTGTTTTACCCTTACCCTGTAGAGAATTATGGAGATTCTTTGTCATATCGAAGAATGGCTTACTACCCTTCATTACCTTCCATTGTATATCTATACCTGATTCTCTGATAAGGGGAAGCATCCTATGCAGTAACTCGGCCACACCACCGCCAACAGATGTCGCATTCACATGAATAAATGACCTTCCTTTAAGACGATATGCAAGCCGTTCAATCGCCCTTATCTCTCCTGGTTCAGCTATTTTCCTGTATTGATCTAGACTCATTTAATTCTCCAACTAACAATCCTTTTATCCTGGTTCTCAACTCATCAATTTCGAATAGGTAGGCGTCGAAACCCCTTATCTCTTCAGCGACATCCTTCATACCCAAAGTTGTACTAAGCCACTCCGAAAAGTCGTCTCTCTCTTTGCCGAGCCTCAACCTCGCCTCAAAGAAATGGAAATAGATACTGCTCCTGTCAACCTTTTCCAGACATTCAGTAAATTCTTCAACATTCGTTGCCTTAAGGCCTGTAGGCACTACTATAGTTACACCCTCACTGAAATAGAATTCTCCCCCTGGGAGTACAGGTCTTGGCGGCGGAAATTCCGTTAAATAGTCCTCTATTATATGTATAGTCTCCCATCTTAGTTCTTCCACTGAGGCATAGGCATAGGGATTAATGTTCGCTAACCTTTCGGCAAGGCTTTTTTCCTCAAGCCATTCAGCAACCCAGACAGCAAAGTCGTTTGTGTAATGTATGGGCTGAGCAGATGATCTCAGAAAATATTGGTGCATATGGTGAAAGACACATTCTGGACTCACCCGCTTGAATATCTCCAGGAATTCTATAATATTGGAGGCCTTTCTGCCCGAGAGTTTTACAAGGGCTATGCACTCAAAAAAGATAAAAGGTTTTATCATATTCATTACTCTCTATTGCTGCACAAATCGTTTAATAAACTATCAACCACGGTATTACTAGTCAAGAATTTTGATAGGCCGGAGATCCAATGCACTGGATAGGAAGGCATCTGGTTTATTTGGACAACCGCCAAACTTCACCATCTAAATCCCTGCCCTACGCTTATGCCACTCCATCGCCTGTTCGTAGGCATAGGCCACCCTTAAGACCATCTCTTCATCAAGGGGTTTGCCAAGTATCTGTAAGCCTATAGGCAGGTCATCTGATGTGAAACCACAAGGGATAGATATTCCAGGTATTCCTGCCAGGTTACAGGAGATGGTGAAGATATCTGAAAGGTACATAGTGAGTGGGTCCTGAATCTTTTCACCTATCTTGAATGCAGGGGTTGGGGATGTCGGGGTTAAGATAATATCACACATCTTAAACGCTTCCTCAAAGTCTCTTTTTATGAGGGTCCTTACCTGGGATGCCTTTCTGTAGTATGCCTCATAGTAACCCGCTGAAAGGGCATATGTGCCCAGCATAATCCTTCTCTTTACCTCTGGACCAAAACCCTCGTCCCTTGTCTGCAGGTACATATCCATCAACCCTTTACCATCTTTTGCCCTTAAACCATACTTGACCCCATCGTATCTTGCGAGGTTGCTGCTGGCCTCTGCAGTAGCAACAAGGTAATAGACACTTATGGCATATTCGGTGTGGGGAAGGCTTATATCAACGGTCTCTGCACCTTCCTTTCTCAACACATCTATTGCATTCCTTACTGCCCCTTCAACATCGCTATCCATGCCCTCAATAAAGTACTCTTTAGGCACACCTATCCTTAGCCCTTCAATGCCTCTCTTCAATGAGGCTGTGTAGTCAGGAACTGGTTTATCTATAGAGGTAGAGTCCATCGGGTCATGGCCTGCTATTATCCTTAATATAATGGCGGAGTCCATAACATCCTTGGTTATCGGGCCTGCCTG
>JAUXIU010000145.1 GCA_030620895.1 Deltaproteobacteria bacterium | reverse complement strand
TGGTGAATCCTGTGCAATATCTTAGCCTTGCGTTATGCGGGACACACCGTAGAGAATACACCAGATACGCACTATGCGCCACGCTAATTAGTTTTCACCCGGAAAGTGCCCTTGATTGCCAGGGACAGTCCCAACTCAAGAACACGCTTTGCGCAAAGCGCTCTGCGCATAGCAAAATCAGAATGGGGACAGTCCCCTTCTTGCACAAAATTGCTTCTTTCCAAATTGAAAACTGCATCAGTGTCCAAATGAGTTTCCGGATGGACGCTAATTAGAAATATCTTTTACGCTTACTGGAAGGCGGTATACCCATAGATTCACGGTATTTTGCAACAGTTCTCCTTGCAAGTACAATACCGATATTTTTTATAGTCTCCGCAATTTTCTCGTCACTCAGAGGTCTTCTATAATCTTCATTTAATATTATCTTTTTTATCTTCTCTTTAATCAAGTCAGCAGACACATCTGTGCCGTCTGTCTTGCTGATCGATGTAGAGAAGAAATACCTGAGTTCAAAAATACCCCTTGGTGTATAGACATATTTGTTTGCTGTCACTCTACTAACAGTCGATTCATGGACCCCGATATCCTCAGCCACATCCCTCAATACCATAGGTCGTAGATGCTCTATCCCCCTATCTAGAAACTTACGTTGTAATTTAACTATGCTCTCTATTACATTATAAATTGTGCGCTGTCTCTGATGAATGCTTTTTATAATCCACATGGCCGCACGCAACCTCTCCTTTACATAGACTTTAGCATCGCTTGCCTCGTCATTATTCGTAACAAGTCTTTTATAATAGGGGCTTATTCTCAGTTTCGGCAACCCGTCTTCGTTTAGAGTTATTACATACTCGTCCCCAACCTTATGTATATAAACGTCAGGGACCACAAAATGAACTTCCTCGGAACCATATGCCCTTCCGGGCCTGGGGTTTAGTGTGCCAATGACCTTTGCAACATCGATAATAGACTCAAGAGGAATCTTAAGGACCGATGCTATTACCTTATATTTCCGCTTTTCAAGGTCCTCAAGGTGATTGGATATTACGGCTTCTAAAATCGCATCTCTCACAGGATATAGCCTCACCTGAATCAGGAGACATTCCTTCAGACTTCTGGCTGCAACGCCGGGAGGGTCAAACTGCTGAACCTTCTTTAACACCTCATCGACATCCGTAACTAAAGCCCCGGTACTTCTTGATATTTCCCTTAGACTTTCTTCGAGATATGTCGCATCATCGGCATAATCTTCCACCACCCTTAAGTACCCATCCTCATCTATATTACCGATTAAGAAGGCAGCAATATCCTTTTGCTTTGGAGTAAAATCTGACATCCTCAACTGCCACATCAGATAATCGGTGAGGGTAGTCTTATTCGTTAAAGTCTTCTCAATCAGATTACCATCACTCTCATTATCTCCCCTGAAGGCAAATTCCTGTGGTCTATTCGAATAACTCTCAGTATATGCCTCCCAGTCCATGTCTTCTATGTCCGTCTCTGATTCTTTATCAGATTCACAGGAACTTTCTTCCTCATCATCAAGCACTGGATTTGACTCTAACTCCTTTTTCAGAAAATCAGCCAGCTCCAGCCTCGGGAGCTGGAGAAGCTTGATCGCCAACTGGAGCTGCGGTGTTAAGATGAGCTGTTGACTTAATTTTATTTCCTGTCCAAGTCTCTGTGGCAAAACTGCCTCCATATCCTTTTTCTTATACTTTTTGCTGTAAAAACATTATCATAAACTAAAGCCTTCTCCGAGATAAACATCTCTTACCATCTTACTCCCCAGTATTTCAACCGGTGTGCCTGTCTCAATAATTCTTCCTTCGTCTATTATATACGCCCTGTCACATATGTTCAACGTCTCTCTTACATTATGATCAGTAATCAATATTCCTATGCCCTTAGACTTAAGCTTGACTATAATATTCTGTATATCACATACTGCGATAGGATCTATACCGGCAAATGGCTCATCAAGGAGCATAAATAGTGGTGAATTAACCAGCGCCCTAGCCAATTCAACCCTCCTTCTCTCACCTCCAGACAGTGAATATGCCTTAAACTTTGCAAGACGTGTTAGCCCCAGCTCTTCCAGCAACTGCTTTAGTCTCACCTTCTCCTCACCACTTGGCAGGTCCAGAAATTCAAGTATTGCTGTTATATTCTCCTCAACTGTTAATTTTCTGAAGATGGATGGCTCTTGAGGAAGATAACTGATACCCAATGTCGCCCTTTTATACATCGGAAGTTCCGTGATTTCCTCCTCACCCAGAAAAACCATACCCCTCTCAGGGCTTATAAGACCAACGACCATGTAGAAGGTCGTAGTCTTTCCGGCGCCATTAGGTCCCAGCAAACCAACAATCTCTCCTGGTTCTATCGCCAGACTTACCCCATCTACCACCTTTCTGCCTTTAAAGGTCTTCGAGAGGCCATCTATTGCAAGTCGTTTCACTCTCTCTCCTGTTGTTTTTCCTTAGAACTGCCTTCCTTTGGATATATAACAACATTGACCCTCTGATCTTCGTCACCCTCAACAATGCTTTTGTCTTGATCTAGATAGAAGATTATCCTGACGCCACTAACGGTATCCTTACCCTGTTTTACAACAGGGTTGTCGGTAAGGATAAGGGTCCTTTCAGTCCTTTTATATACAGCCTTTCCGCTTTTTGCCGTTCTATTATCCTGAATAATCCTTACATTTCCTATGGCAATTATTTCTTTAATGTCCTGTTCACCTGAATAGTATACAAATAGTTCATTAGAATACATGGTAAAGTCCTTTTGTGTAACAATAACATTGCCTTGAAATTTAACCAGTTTATCTCTTTTAACGGCATCCATCCTATCGGCTGTTATCTTTGTTAAATCTGTTGCCTCCCCCTCGCTCATACTATCCAGGGGTATAGCTAGTACAGGGTTCACAATATCCAACATACAAAAGGCAGTTATGGAGAGAACCAGCATCCTAAGATACAAGATTTTGCCCAATTTTCCATTAAATAAGTACATGCTTTAAGACCGTCCTAACGTCATCTAGAACCGTTAAACTGCCTTTGTCTATATAAATAATAAGACCGACACCATCTATATTCATATTGGATGATGTAAGACTTATTTTGTCTTTTGTGCTTATTCTCCTTTCAGAAGAATTATACTTAAGTGAATTGGTTTTGAGGCTGTATCCATCATCAGACACAACGAGTACATTGCTAAACACCTCCATATCTTTGCTAACACCGTCAAACCTCCCCTCTGCCCCGGTCATTGTATACACTCTACCGTTTTTAGAATAAAATTCAACTCTTACATTTTTAAAAACCGTAACATCCTCCTTCCTTAAATAACTGGCCGAGTCGGCTTCCAACCTCCACTCAATCTTGCCATCTTTGGCTTCTGTATACCGGACCTTTTCCAATATTATTTCTGAATCTGTAATTTTTACCGAACCGATATCAACTGTCTTCATATATCTGTAATTCAGAAATAGGAAAAGAACCAATAAAGCAAGAGAAGAAGTCACAAAAATCAGCAAAACAATCCTAACACGCCTGGTAAAAAAATACATAGTA
>JAUXIU010000062.1 GCA_030620895.1 Deltaproteobacteria bacterium | reverse complement strand
GGGCATCTTGACAGCAAGGAAGTTTCCATTACCTTAGCACGCCTTGAGCCCGCCTACAAGGCAGGGCTTACGGCGTGCGTCCTGTTATATGACGCTCTGTATAACTATACTGGGATTGTTTGTGATTAGAAGACTTTGGAAGGGTCCTTCTTCATTTACCGTCTATTAGGCCATAGCTATATCGTCTCTTGTCTTTGATTTTACCTTATACATCGCCTGGTCGGCGAGGTTTATAAGTTCCAACTTATCCTTTGCATCTTGAGGATATGACGCTACCCCAAAACTGGCCGTTATATGAAGATTTATACCATCTTCCTCTAGAAAGAGGTGATTATTGATGAGTTCTCTGAACTTCTTCGCGGCATGGTAGGCCTGTTCCTTTGAGGTCTGGGGCATTACAATTACATACTCATCCCCGCCATATCTGCATGCCATATCTACCTTGCGCAGGATTGTCTTTATAACAGAAGCGATCTCCTTAAGGAGTTTGCTTCCTATGAGGTGACCATGGGTATCATTTACATCCTTGAATTTATCGAGATCGAAGAATATCATAGATAAACTCATCTTGAACCTCCTGGTCCTCTCAACCTCATAGTCCAGAAAACGGTAAAGATGCCTGGAATTGTAAAGCCCGGTGAGATCATCTGTTACAGTTAATTCCTCTACCTTATTGAGATAGTTTGCATTTTCTATCGCTATAGCCGTATAGTCTGCAAGGATCATAAGCATTAATAGGTCTTCCTCTCCAAAGGGCTCATTCTCAAACTTGTTGATTAATTCTATAACCCCAAGACACTTTCCCTTGCTCCTCATAGGTGCGCAGACGATGGACTTTGTTACAAAATCTGAGGTTTCATCTGCCTTATCACAGAACCTTGAATCCTTGCTGACGTCTGGAACAAGTACGGGTTTAGATTCCTGAGCAACCCATCCTGCTATTCCCTCGCCAATCTTTAGACGCATATCCTTGATAGATTCAATACCTTTACCTACTACTATCTCAAAATATAACTCCTTCTTTTCCTCGTCAACCAAGAGTAATGACCAGTTTTTTGGTCTGAGAAGCTCACTAATCTTTTCCATAACGACATTCAGTATATCTTTCAGATTGAGTGTTGATGTGAGTGCCTTGCCGATATCATTAAATGTATTAAGCTGCTGAACCCGCTTGTCGTGTTCAGAGAACTCCGTGCTTTCGTGTTGTTTTTCTATTGGTGGACTTTTCTTCCCCATAACATAACTAATTAACTTAATATGTTTTAAAAATCAAGGTTTATAATTTGTATTATCTGCTGGCGTTGTCAGATACAAGGCCCCTGTATAACTCCTGTAACCTGTATGTAACAACACCTCGTTTCCCACTGCCAATTATTTTGTCTCCTATTCTTATTACCGGTACAACCTCCGATATAGAGTTGGATATGAATACCTCTTCACTTGAAAGGAGTTTCTCTATAGTAACCGGTGTTTCTATGCAGGTCAAGCCCTCCTTCCTCCCAAGCTCAATTATAATCTCCCTCGTAATTCCCGGCAGTATATTACCATCGAGAGGGGGGGTTCTTAAGCATCTGTCCACTACTGTAAAAAGATTGCTGGATGCGCCTTCAGCAACAAAACCATTATATGTCATTAACCCTTCTGCTGCACCTTCTTTTGCAGCGGCTATCTTAGCCAGGACATAAGGAAGAAAGTTTAAGGTCTTAAGAGAGTGCATAGATGTACTCTCACTGTCGAAGAAACAAGCCTTGATGCCCTTTTTCTGCCATCTAGATATCTTTTTAGAGTCAACCGGTTTGGCTGTTATTATAATGGATGGCTTCAGATTCCTCGAAGGTAAGAGTCCCCCGGGATCGGTTCCTCTGGTTATGGTAAGCCTTATATACGCCTCTCCCCTGTCCAGTTTATTCAATCTTAAGAGCTTATCTATTATTGTTTTAATATCCCCTAATCCCTTAAAAATTATCCCAATCGCCCTTATACTTCTATTAAGCCTAACTAAGTGTCTATTCATGGCAAAGACCCTGCCATTATAAGATTTCATGGTTTCGAAGATGCCATCGCCGTATTTCAAACCCCTGTCAAATATTGAAATAGAGGCCCTGTTCCTTGAGACATACCTGCCGTTTATATATACCTTAGAGGAGTCTCTTTTTTTATGATTTGAGCTAGATAGTTTAATCGTCATAGGGAATTATCGTAGTATATGCCATCTGTTATAAGGGTTCTAAGGAAAGAGTCGGCTTTTAGCAGGGTCTCGTCATATTCAGATTCCACCTTAGAATCTGAAACAATCCCCCCTCCTACGTGGAGGAAGAGTCTTCTATCCTTCAGTATGGCGGTACGTATGGTTATTGCAAGATCCATATTCCCGGATAGATCTATATAGCCTAGTGCCCCTGTATAGATGCCGCGCGGTGTTGGTTCTAGTTCATCTATTATTTCCATTGCCCTTATCTTGGGTGCACCGGTAACGGAACCGCCTGGAAAACATGCCTTGATGCAGTCTGTTGGTTTGATACCATCTTTCAATCTCCCCCTTACAGTGGATACCATATGGTGCAGATTGGGGAGTGTCTCTATGCTCATGAGCTTCTTGACAGATATCGTCCCTATATCACATATCCTGCCCAGGTCATTTCTCTCAAGATCCACTATCATTATATGTTCTGCCAATTCCTTTTGATCGCTACGCAGTCCATCTATGAGATGTAAGTCTTTTTCCTCTACTATACTCCTTGGTCTCGTTCCTTTAATTGGAGAGGTTTCAATATACCCATCGTTGATTCCGAGAAAGCGTTCCGGGGAGTTACAGATAACCTGAAATGAACCAAGGTCCATGAATGCGCTGAACTGCGCAGGACTCCTGGAAAGGAGTTTTTGATATATAGAGAACGGATCCCCATTACACTCCATTGAAAGCCTTTGGGAGATGTTCGCCTGGTATATGTCCCCAGCAGCAATATATTCATGGACCTTCCTTATAATTTCTATGTACTCCGCCTTTGTCATATTTGAAGTAAAGGAGGTTGTCTTTGGTATTTCTATGTCATATAATTTTTTATTAAGAGACTGCCGGGACAGAATGTTTCTAAATTCTATTTTATCCATTGTGTCATTCTTGATGCCTGTTGACACTATATAACCAATTTTTCCGATATGGTCATAAACGAATATCGGGTCGTACATGCCAAAGAAGCAGTCAGGGATATCGATATCCGAGGCCCTGTATGGTATATCTTCTACAAAGCTCTTGAGGTCATATGAGAGATAGCCGACAATACCACCCTGGAAGGGGAAGAATCTCTCTGGCTTAGCCTTAAATTCTTCCATAACATCTGATATGGCCTGAAAAGGGTCTTTATATAAAATGTTCTGTGATGAGAGGGTGGACACAGTTTGACCGCCTTTTGTACTTATATGCAGGAAGGGGGCTGCACTTATATAGGTATATCTCTTCATAGCCGGATTCATTCCCCCCGAAAGGATGAAAGGATAGGGTAACCCTCGTAATGCGCGAAAGGCCTCTAGCGGTTTAATTCCATTTAGGGGTTCAATATACATATAGATAAAACTATATCTTTTTTTAAAGGCTAGTCAAGGAGGATGTTAATAATAACCAATAATCTTGACTTTTAATCTTTACTCTGCTAACTCTTACCAAGTGAAAATATTTATAAAAAAACACAAGATACAGATATTTAGTTTCCTTCTGTTTATTATTGCTACTATGATATTAACGGTGTTTGGGGACAAAGGCCTATTAAACTTTTACCACATGGCAAAGGAGCGGGATGGGATTGTAGCTGAGGAGAGACTTCTGGAGAAGGAGAACAACGCCATTAGGATTGAGATTGAGAGGCTTAAGAAAGACAGGAGATATATAGGTTCGATTGCCAGGCAGGAGTTGGGTATGATAGGAAAGGATGAGATAATATATATATTCGAAGAGTAATTACCCTCTATTGTTATTCTGATATAATAAAAATGACTTAGGGTTCCACCATTAATTCGTGTTTTACCTCGAAACTATTCCTTGCCTGAAATGTTCCACGCGTAAAAAATCCTTGAACATTGAGAACAGTCCCAACTCAAGAATACGCTTTGCGCAAAGCGCTCTGCGCATAGCACAATCAGAACCCGGGACGGTCTCCTTAACCTACAGGAGGGAATAATGGGATTCATATTGAAAGTTGCAGCTATCCAGATGTCAGGCAGTGCTGACAAGGATGCAAATATACGAAGGGCAGAGAAGCTCTTAACAATAGCCGCAGAAAAGGGGGTAAGAATTGCCTCACTACCTCAGCTATTTAATACTCATTGGTTTCCTCAAGAGATAAAGGAGAAAAACAAGGAACTGGCAGAGAATATGAATGGCCCTACAATAGAGGCTATGCGAAAAGTTTCCAGAAGTCTTGATATGATACTGGTATGTCCTATCTTTGAAAGGGACGGGAATTTCTTCTATAATACGGCATTTGTCCTGAATGAGAAAGGTGATATTGTCGGCAGGTACAGAAAGGTGCATGTTCCTCAGATACCGCTCTGGGAAGAGAGGAGTTACTTCAACCCCGGAGATGCATTTCCTGTATTCCAGACAAGATATGCAAGTATTGGTGTCCAGTTATGCTGGGATATCTTCTTTCCGGAGGTGTCAAGAATATTGGCTCTGAAAGGTGCCCAGATAATATTCACGCCAACTGCATCAGCTTTTTATGAATCTCATGATAAGTGGGAGAGGGCAGCAATGGCCAGTGCCCATGCAAACGGTATCTTTATCATTCGTGTGAACAGGGTTGGTAAAGAAAAGAAGCAAGAGTTTTATGGCAGGAGTTTCTGCGTAAGCCCTTATGGTGATCTTCTAGGAGGACCTGGTGGTTCATCCGAGGGTGTGGTCCTTGCGGAAGTTGACCTGAATGAGATAAAACGTGCACGTAGCATATGGCCGTTCTTTAGGGACAGAAAGTGAGAGAACTATAGAGATCTGCTAGAGGTTAAGGGATGAGTTTGCTGGTTACGGATATTTTGAAAGGCGCATTGGATAATTGTCGTAAAAAAGGCCTGCTAGAGGTCAAAGAGATACCTCCTGTATTATTAGAAAGGCCGAAGAAGGATGAGTTTGGCGACTATGCAACAAACTTCGCAATGATTATAGCCTCAAAGGAGAATATACCTCCAAGAAGGGTAGCGGATATAATTGCAGGTGCGATAGAGACCGGCGACATCGTAAGGAAAGTAGAAGTTGCGGGTCCTGGCTTTATAAATCTATTTATGAATAAAATATATTGGATTCGGATGTTAAGAGATGCTGTATCTAAGGGGGAGATGTACGGGAAAACAGACACCGGTAAAGGAAAGAAGGTTCTTATAGAGTTTATTAGTGCAAACCCTACAGGTCCTTTACACATAGGGCACGCAAGAGGTGCTGTCTTTGGGGACACGATGGCAAATATTCTGGAGGCAGTGGGTTTTGATGTTACAAGAGAGTTTTATATTAATGATGCAGGTAGCCAGGTAAAGAACCTCAATGAATCCATATTCCTTAAGAGAAAGGAGGAACGGGGAGAAGCGGTTAAATGGGACGAGAATCATTATAGGGGTGAATATATAGCCAGGCTGGCAGCAGGTGTTGATAATATAAAAGGGGAGGGTGCGGAGGAGATCGGAGAATATGCTCTTGGTGAGATACTGAATTGGATTAAAAGAGATCTCAATGATTTCAATGTAAGGTTCGATAACTGGTTCAGCGAAAGGGGTCTCTATAAAACGGGAAAGGTAGATAAGCTATTGGATGAATTAAGGTTGAAGGGCTTTATTGAGGAGAGAGATGGTGCAGTATGGTTCCGCTCAATAGAATTTGGAGATGATAAGAACAGGGTGGTAAAGAGGGAGAGCGGAGAGCCAACCTACTTTGCGTCAGATATCGCTTATCATTATGATAAATACGAGAGGGGTTTTGATTCTCTTATAAATATATGGGGTGCAGACCACCATGGATACATGCCTCGGATAATGGCCGTTGTTCAGGCGCTTGGACATGATAAGGACTCCTTAAGGGTTGTTCTTGTTCAGATGGTAACCATCCTTCGTGATGGCAAGCCTGTCACAATGTCGAAACGTGCAGGAGAGTATATTACGCTCAGGGATGTTTTGGACGAGGTTGGAAGTGACGCCATGAGGTTTTTCTTTATGATGCGTAAGTCAGATGCGCAGATGGAGTTTGATCTTGAACTGGCAAAGAAACAGGCACCAGAAAATCCGGCATTTTACGTACAGTATGCCCATGCTCGAATAAACAGCATAATCGAGTATGCAGAGGAAAAAAGTCTGGAACTCTCTGGAATAAGAGACGCAGACTTAAATCGCCTTGAGCTTAAAGAAGAGTTCGATATAATAAGGTTTATAACCTTATTTCCCGAGATTATAGGGGATGCCGCTCAATCCCTCGATCCCCATAGAATAACATTCTATCTGCAGGAACTGGCGGGTTTGTTCCACTCGTATTACAACAGAAATCGAATCGTATCGGATGATATTCAACTTACAAAGGCAAGGTTATACCTATGCAGCTCCATAAAGGTCGTTTTGAATAACGGCCTCACCCTTTTGGGCGTATCCGCACCTAAGAAAATGTAAATTGATAGTAAATGGTTTGCATGGTTGAT
>JAUXIU010000152.1 GCA_030620895.1 Deltaproteobacteria bacterium | reverse complement strand
TCTGCGCATTTATTTATTACGTTGTGTATAATTTCAACTACATGCTGTACGATCCTGATGCTCTTGCTAATCGCATCATTTCTAACAGCATGTATGTCTCAATCACTCTTGGCGAAGTTTGCGTCCCTGAAAGGGCTGATTACACCGATTTTTTAAAGATTACACAGATTCTTAAGCCCTTATTTTTATATTTTTTGTAGTAAAAACATTCTTCATTCGTCATCATCGTATTGCGTATTATAGATTCGTAATTCCTGATTCATGATTCCTAATTCAGTATTCAAGCACTAAGCAATACTAAACCGTGCCTTAACCACCCTATCTATCCCTGCATAATCCTTTTTAATATCTACAGCCCAGGTATATCCACTATCCTCAAAGATGGCCCTAACAGCCCCTGATTGTCCATATCCGACCTCCATTAAAAGAAAGCCGTCTTCTGATAGATAATCAGGTGCTCCGAATATTATCCTTCTATAAAAGTCAAGACCGTCCCTTCCTCCACGTAGGGCAACCTCCGGTTCAAAGTCCCTTATCTCTGTTTGAAGAGTCGGAATCGTGTCCCATTTAATATATGGAGGATTTGCAACTACAATATCTATCCTCCTTTTGAGTCCTTTTCCTTCAAGCGGTTCAAAGAGATCACCTTCTATGAATTCTATCCTCTCGAGAACCCCGTGAACTGCAGCATTTTCGCTGGCAACCTGCAGGGCGGCATCAGATATATCAATAGCGAAACAACTGACTTCAGGGATCTCGCTTGCGATTGATACTGCGATACAACCACTCCCTGTACAGAGGTCTAATATTAATTTCGGGTATCGGGTTCCGGATATCGGGTTTCTAGTTTCTACCCCCTGACCCCTGTATTCTGAGTCCTGCCCTCTAATCTCATTTATCGCCTCCTCTACCAGATGTTCGGTCTCAGGTCTCGGAATCAGGACATCACTTGTCACCTTGAAGTCCAACCCCCAGAACTCCTGTTTCTCTATTATGTACTGTAATGGCTCCCCTTTCATCCTCCTCTTGACGCCATCACTAAACCTCTTAAGCTCGTCTGGTGCAAGTCTATCCCCTCTTCTTAGATATAATTCCCCTTTTTTGCAGCAAAATATCTCTGAAAGTAGATACTCTGCCTCTACCTCTGGACTTGGAATCCTGTATTCGCTAAAACACCCACCTGCCCATTCCAACATATCTTGAACTGTGCAGCGCATATCTTCAACTATCCCTATCATCCCTACCTTTTCTCCTTTTTACGCACATCTTTATACATCTCGGTTCCGATACCCGCATCTGTAAATACCTCAAGCAGGACGGCATGCTCAACTCTTCCATCTATAATATGGGTCTTCAAAACACCCTTTTTAATGGCGTCAAGACAGCATTTAAGCTTAGGTATCATTCCGCCTGAAGCTGTACCGTCCTTTATAAGCCCCCTCGTCTTCGTAACATTCATTGCAGATATTAATCTCTTCTTTTTATCAAGCACACCTTTAATATCCGTTAGAAGGATAAGTTTTATCGCCTTCAGCGATGCAGCTATTTCACCAGCAACCATGTCGGCATTAATATTGTATGTCCTACCATCGTCGCCAACCCCAACAGGGGCTATTACAGGGATGAATTTGTCTCTTTCAAGTCCTTCAATAACAGACGGGTTTATGTCTGCAACTTCTCCTGCCATCCCCATGGACTCTCCCTTTATCTTAAGTTTTCTGGCTTTTATGAGTCCGCCGTCCATGCCGCTTAGACCCACTGCTCTGCCACCGTAATGATTGATAAGACCAACGATCTCCTTATTTATCTTGCCGACAAGGACCATTTCAACAACATCCATCGTGTCCTTATCTGTTACACGTATACCGCCTACAAATCTGGATTTCTTACCAAGTTTTTTCAGCATTTCGCCTATCTGAGGTCCACCACCATGAACGATAACAGGGTTAAGACCCACATATTTCATTAATATAACGTCCATGACAAAGCTCTTTTTGAGCTCCTCATCAACCATTGCATTACCACCATACTTTATGACGATGGTCTTGCCATAAAACTTCCGGATATACGGCAGTGACTCGTGTAATGTCTTTACCTTTTCTATATATCTTTGCATAAAAAAACAGTGAAGATACCCCACCCACAGGGCGGGGCATCTTGACAGCAAGGCAGTTTCCATTATCTTAGCACGCCTTGACCCCGCCTACAAGGCGGGGCTTACGGCGTGCATCCTGTAATCTTGTGCATTATTTGATTTGAAGGTTTACCATTGCCTTCTGTGCAAGGGAATAATAATGAAAGACAGGTTTTTCAGAGGATATACCTGCTCAGGTCTTCATCTTTTATAATATCTACCAGTCTATCCTTTACATACGTGTCATCTATAGTGATCTTTACGTTCTGCATATCGGGTGAATTAAAGGATATATCGTCCAGAACTCTTTCCAGTATTGTATGTAACCTCCTGGCACCTATGTTTTCCATTCTGTCATTAACAATTGAAGCCATTTCAGAAATCTCCGATATAGAATCTTCTGTAAAGAGAAGCTCTATACCCTCAGTCGCCAGAAGAGCGGTATACTGTTTTGTGAGGGCATTTTTGGGTTCAGTTAAAATCCTTATAAAATCCTCTTTACCGAGTGACTTAAGCTCCACTCTGATAGGGAACCTTCCCTGAAACTCCGGAATCAGGTCGGAAGGCTTGGCTACATGAAAGGCACCAGAGGCTATAAAAAGTATATGATCTGTCTTTACCATCCCATACTTTGTATTTACAGTTGAACCCTCAACTATAGGTAAAAGGTCCCTCTGAACACCTTCTCTAGATACATCCGGACCCTGTCCTGCCTGCCTGCCTGCTATCTTATCTATCTCATCTATAAATACTATACCTGACTGCTCTACCCTCTCTATAGCCTGTTTAATAACGCTATCCATATCTATCAATCTCTGAACCTCTTCCTGGTAGAATATCCTGAAGGCTTCAGGTACTTTTATAGACCTCCTCTTCTTTTTCTTTGGAAAGATATTACTGAACATGTCCTTAATATTAAGGTCCATCTCTTCCATACCAGTTGAGGAGAGTATCTCTACAACCGGCATCTTCTGTTCAATAGTCTCTATCTCAATTGATCTCTCATCCAGCTTTCCTTCCCTGAAGAGCACTCTAAACTTCTCACGCGTAGACTTATGAAATTCTTTGTCTTTTGCAACCTGCTCCTGAGTTGCGGTGCCCTGGGTCGGTGCAGGCGGTAAAAGTGCGTCAAGCAACCTCTCCTCTGCCATCTCCTTAGCTCTTTCCAGGACCTTCGCCCTTTCCTCATCCTTGACCATCTTTATCGATAGTTCGGTAAGGTCTCTTATTATGCTCTCAACATCCCTACCAACATAACCAACCTCTGTAAATTTGCTGGCCTCTACCTTTACAAATGGGGCTTGAGCAAGTTTAGCAAGCCT
>JAUXIU010000066.1 GCA_030620895.1 Deltaproteobacteria bacterium | reverse complement strand
GTTTGGAATTCACGTGTTATAAGGTCCATATCACCTCCGCACAAGGATAGAACACATATGGACATAGAATTTCAAGATATGTGTCAATTAAAAATTTATGCAAACTTATTGCAGTGATTTTGAAACCTTGTCTTCACACTTTTTATTGTGAAACAAGACATAACGAATGCAAGTTTAACTAAACTGTATTATAGTATAATAAAAAAATAAACCCAAATATTGTTTCCAGTTCAAAAACCTAAAAATGATTACACCGATTTTTAACAGATTTCACAGATTTCTAAATGATTACACTTTTTGCAGTAAAAACAAATATGTATTGGACTGAAATGCATCTTTGTTCACCATCTGGCACGGTAAATACGAATAATGGACAATTATATAATGGGTCGCGTAGTAAACCTTAATTCATAACACTTTCATATACAATATTGCAAGAAAACGCACCTAATAATAACGAAGAAACCTGTGAGGAGCTTGGTCTCTTCAAGATAATCCAGAAAAAAAGGGGGCATCGCTTTACTATAGACTCGGTATGCCTCTCTGATTTTGTGCTGCCAGTAAAATCAACTGATAAAGTTATAGATATTGGCACTGGTTCGTGTGTTATACCTATGCTACTCTTACAAAAATCCAGAGTGCGAAAAATAGTTGGTGTTGAGGTGCAGGATAGTCTCATTGAGATAGCAAAAAAGAACGTTGAGATAAATAATATTTCCGACAAAGTATCCCTATTAAGGATGGATTACAAAAACCTGAAGACCGTCTTTGGAAAAGGTAGTTTTGACCTTGTTGTAAGTAATCCACCTTATGTAAGAAGAGGCTGCGGGAGAATGAGTGATAAGAAAGAACGAGCCATTGCCAGGATGGAGCTTATCGGTTCACTTAAGGAGTTGGTCGATATCTCAAGTTATCTGATAAATAGGAATGGGAGAATCTGTTATATCTACCCGGTTGCAAGATTTAAAGAGGTTTTATCGGTATTGGAAATGAACGGTTTGAATGTAGGAAGATTACGTTTTATTCATTCGAAAAGGTCTAAATCGTCGGAGCTATTTATGGTGGAAGCATCTTTCAAAGAGAAAAACTTTATTGTTGGAGAACCTCTTTTTTTATCTCAAAAATAGCATCTTTTCAATAGATTGCAGATATTACCTATCATTGACAACTTGAACATAATCCATAAAGTTCCATCTTATGTTTTATGACCTTAAAGCCTTTTTTTTCGGCAACATCCCTTTGAAGCTCCTCAATCCTCTGGTTTGCAAATTCTGCTATCTTACCGCATTTAACGCATATTAGGTGGTCATGGTGACTGTCGTCTGGAAGGTGCTCGTATCTGGTTTGGTTATCCCCAAACTGCCTTTCAAGTGCAAGACCGCATTCTGTAAGTAACCTCATCGTTCTGTAGACAGTTGCATAACCTACTCTTGGATTCTTTCGTCTGACCTTCTTTAGAAGTTCTTCAAGACTAATATGGGTATTTGTCTTAAAAAATAAATTGACAATATCTTCCCGTTGACTGGTAGACTTGAGTCCTTTTTCCTCCATATAATTCTTGAGTAGTTCCTTTTTTTCAGAAATCTTAGAAGACATAATTAAAAACTATTGACTATTGACAATTAGTTTCGCAAAAACCCTTGGGAATATTTTTTAGATATTGTTTTAGAATTTTTGATTTAGGATTTTATACTACGCATGTTACCCCGAAAACATCATAATCGACAATCTCTTAAGAAATGTTCCAAACCTATAGATTGTTGGGTAATTAATGGAGCGGGAGACGGGATTCGAACCCGCGACCCCAACCTTGGCAAGGTTGTGCTCTACCAACTGAGCTACTCCCGCAGGTCCCTTGCTATATTACTAGACTGAGTTCCTATGTCAATTAAATTTTGACTATAAAAATGAATTTCTGGTAAGATTTATGCATGGATAAGGCAGAGATGTTCCTAAAGATAAACGCACTTCGCAAAAACCTTGCCACTGTACTAATAGGCAAAGATGAAGCAATACGGCTCTCCATAGCAGCTCTGCTCACAAAAGGCCATTTGCTTATTGAGGATGTGCCCGGCGTTGGAAAGACAACCCTTGCACATGGTATCGCGATGAGCATTAACTGTGCCTTTCATAGAATACAGTTTACAAGCGATATGCTCCCTTCGGATGTTATAGGTGTTACCGTCTATAACCAGTCAGCCAATTCCTTTGACTTCAAGCCAGGTCCTATATTTGCCAATATTATTCTGGCCGATGAGATTAACAGAACATCGCCAAAGACCCAGAGTGCCTTTCTCGAGGCCATGAACGAAAAACAGATATCAGTTGAGAAGATAACATACACCCTTCCAGAACCATTTATGGTATTTGCCACTCAGAACCCCATGGAATATGAGGGTACCTTTCCATTGCCAGAATCACAACTTGACAGATTCACCATGCGCCTGAGGATTGGATATCCCGGGGAGATAGATGAACGTGTAATTATACTTTCAAAATCGAAGGATGGTCCACTCGCAAAACCTGAACCCGTTCTCTCAATTAAAGAACTCATCGAGCTTCAAAAGCACGTTGATAAGGTGCGGATGGATGAGGATCTCGTCAGTTATATACTGGCCATCGTTACCGCCACAAGGAATTCCGATCACCTCAGGTTAGGTGTGAGCCCCCGCGGAGCTATAAACCTATATAAATCTGCTCAAGCCTTAGCCTTTGTTGAAGAAAGAGATTATTGTATACCAGACGATATAAAGCTGCTTGCCGTACCGGTACTGGCTCACAGGATCATTCCACTTCAAGATCTTACCGACACAGGAACCACCCAAACGGATAGTCTGATAGAAGAAATAGTCGATGGTATTAGCATCCCCCTTTGAGCTTGACGACTTCTTAAAAAGTCGGGTACCCTCTGGGTGTTTTGCGTTGCACCGCATCCTTCGTCATTGCAACGTAGTTATAAGTACGCCTCATTCCTCAGGATTTGCGCGCCTTCGGGTACCCACTTGTGGGTGTTGAAGTTTTTTACAAAGCCGTCCGCTTTCGGGACTCTTTACTATGCCATCAATCTTGAATAATTAAATTCAATCTTATGAATTTTCGTTCCGCTATATCTGCTCCACTCCCTTGGCTTGCACTACTCACATCGATTTTATTCGGTAAAAGACCTAAAAAGTCCAGCAGGCACCCCCTGATAAGGCTCCCGAGAACACTCTCCTTTACCAGAGAAGGAATTGGATTCATCATCATCCTTTTCCTTGTTGGCATTGCCGCTATAAATACCGGCAATAATCTGCTTTACTTAGTTGTCTCAATGCTACTCTCACTCATAATCATCTCAGGTATTATGTCAGAGTCAACATTAAGAAATATAACTATTAAGAGGAGCGCTATATACCATACCTTTGCTGGCAAACCGGCTCTCATAACATGGAAGGTATCAAGTGAGAAAAGATACACTGCCTCCTATTCTTTTATTGTAGAGGAAATTCCTGTAGAAGATATGACATCCATGGACCTATATACATTGAAACTTAATCCTAAAGGTACTTTCACCAGGAATATAAAATATATTTTCAACCGTCGCGGACTCTATACATTAAAGGGATTCAAGATATCAACACGCTTCCCTTTCGGGCTCTTCACTAAGGGCAGAGAGGAGAGTGTTAAAACCGAGGTGTTGGTCTTTCCACGCATCAAACCACTTAAACATAGTCCGCCACACGGTATTATAACAGGCGATTATACTCAGCGTAAAAAGGGCACAGGTTCACAGCCATACACCCTGAGAGACTACACCACTGCTGATGATTCAAGGTTAATCCACTGGAAATCCACTGCCAAGTCTTTGAAATTATTGGCAAAAGAATTTGAAAAGGAGGGTGACAGAAGAGCGCTGATTATCCTGCAAAATTACGGTCAGACCACTCTTAACGATCGATTTGAAGAACTGGTTGAGCATGCAGCCTCGCTGGCAAATTATCTCATAAATAAGGGTTGTTCTGTAGGATTGAAGACTATGGATTTGGAAGTTCCGTGCAGGGGTGGAAAAAAACAACTATTTGCCATACTGAGAACTCTTGCCATTGTAAAATACATTGATAAGGACAATGCCAACCCTTCACTCAAGGTGGTAAAGATATGATGTTTTCCACTTATATATTATTTGTAACATATCTTATAACAACCATGGGCCTTGTGGCGCTTAGTCTCATAGAAACCATAGATAGGACATTTATATTAATTATCTCAGCCGTAGTCGCATTAACTTTCCTAATAAACTTAAGAGGTGGAATCAGATTACCGAGAGCAGTCTGGAATATCTCGGCCGTCGTCGTCTTTATCCTTTTTCTTTCAGACTATTATATATTATCCAGATCCCTGATAGACGCCTCTGCAAGGTTTCTTAGTATCCTAATAATCCTAAGGCTTATTGATCTCAGGGGTACGAGAGACTACCTCATCCTTTTCATCTTAAACTTCTTTCAACTCCTTGCAGCAGCCTCTTCAACAGCAAGCCCGCTCTTTTTTCTTATCCTCTTCCTCTATGTGGTAAGTATTATATGGGGGATGGCGATATTTACCCTGAAAAGAGAGTGGGATAACAGAGGGTTCTCAGGAACCGAGATGCCCAAAGACATACTCAGGGGCACTTTCTTCATCGGAACAGTTGGGCTGACCATAGTATCCATAGTAATAACACTATCCATATTCTTTTTAATTCCGCGAATGGGGTTGGGTTTTTTTGACAAAAGAAACCTCAATATTATAAAGATGTCTGGTTTTTCTGAAGAGATCATGCTTGGATCCATAGGCTCTATTAAAGAAGACCGTACTATCGTTATGCGTGTTGAAATAGAAGGCTCTAATACCCCTCCGCAACCTTTATATTTCAGGGGAATAACCCTGGACCTTTATGACGGTTATAGCTGGAAACAGACCATCAAGGACCGTATTACCCTAGTAAAGGATAAGAGCGGATTATTCTCGGTCAAACCTTCTAAGAAGATAGGATTACTCAAGCAAAATGTCCTCTTAGAACCTATTGACACGAACATTATTTTTACCGCCTTTAGAGGTATAGCTGTAGAGGGAAGATTTTCAAATATAATGGTAGACCCGGCAGGTTCATTCTACATGCGAGCCCCATCCTTTTCAAGATTCGAGTATACAGCCTATTCAATCCTGCCAGAAGGATTAATAAATAGAAGCTACAACTCTATCGATAGCGCTACCTTTACAACCAATGACACCGATATCATCCTGGACAAACCGGGTGATTACAAGGGTGTCCTCGATAAATATCTTCAACTGCCAGAAGATTCAGACAGTTTAAAAGGGCTCTTACAAGGATTGGTAGATAAAGATGACCATCCTTTCAGAAAGGCAAAAGCAATAGAGGGCTACTTGAAAAAAAACTATAGATATACACTTAATCCAAAATATAAAGAGGGGGTAGAACCTCTTGAAGATTTTCTCTTCTTCTCAAAGGAGGGTTATTGCGAGCAGTTTGCAACAGCCATGGCTATACTTTTAAGGACTGCGGGTATTCCCAGCAGGGTAGTAACAGGGTTCCTCTCTGGAGAATGGAATAGGTTTGGAAGCTACCTTATAGTGCGGCAGAAAGACGCGCATAGCTGGGTTGAGACATTTCTGCCCGGGACAGGTTGGGTTTTATTCGACCCGACACCACAGGCCGGAACTGTTATAGAATCGCAAACACCTGCCTTCTTGCTTTACCTTGATTCTCTCAGATGGAAATGGCATAGATACATAGTAAACTACTCATTATCAGACCAGATACAGCTTACAAAAAAGTTTCAATTCCAGACATATATCCTGCTCAATGGGCTAAGGGAAACATTCCGCATGCACACAATCACAGGATTTGACAAATACCGGATGCGCTATATGATCTTAATATTAATCATCTTACTTCTCACACTCAGTTTAATCAGGATATTTAAACTAAAAAATATCAGAAGAAACTATAAAACACCCGACTTCTACCTCATGATGATTGATATACTTAAAAAGAAGGGATTTGTGAGGAAACCGTCGGAAACTCCTTTTGAGTTCGCAAAGAGGTGCGGCAACCCTGCCGTTTTAGATATTACTATCATATATACAAGAGTCCGTTTTGGTAATAGATATCTGACATCTGGCATCCTCAAAGAGGTTAAAAACAGGTTACAGGTTATAAGGGTGGGGTTTAAATAGATACGGATTGTTTGTAAATCAGACTACAGGCTTTTTCGATCATTTAAACACAACGTCATAAATAAATGCGCAC
>JAUXIU010000063.1 GCA_030620895.1 Deltaproteobacteria bacterium | reverse complement strand
CTATTCTTTAGAAGCTGTAGTATCTCCCCTTCCGCCATCAGTGTTGTGGTTCTGGAAAGCACCTTCAATACATCTATATTTTCACTGTTAACTATCATGTTAAAGGACTTAGAGAAGAGGTAATCTCCTATCAGTATGCTGGCTTCATTGCCCCAGATTGTGTTCACCGAGGCCGAGCCCCTTCTTAAATCCGCATTGTCAACCACATCATCATGGAGAAGGGTTGCGGTATGTATAAACTCAACAACCGCTGCAAGGGGTATATGCTCTTTTCCACTATATCCGCAAAGCCTTGCTGAAAGCAGAAGAAGCGATGGCCTGAACCTTTTGCCCCCGCTATTCAGGACATATTCTCCCACCTTTTTTATAAGATAAGCCTCAGCATCGAGGTTCTTTTTGAACTCCAACTCAACCTTTTGCAGGTCTTCCTTTATAAGGCCGTATGCCTCTTGTATTTGCAAATCACCCTCCTGAAATGATGTTAACCCATCTCTATTATAGCTGTCAAAGAAAATTACATTATAATATCGCTATATTAGAAGAGGCACATCTCCCTTACAAGGCATTTCTGACATTTCTCCATATCCATATCCTTCGGGCAGTATTCAAGAATACCTAGCCTGCAGAGTGCAAAGTCATATTTGATGGGATCCTCGGGATCAAACCTTATAAGGTTTTGTGTTATCTCTTCAGCCATCTTCCAACTTGGACTCTGCCTCTTTGTTAATCCGACATTTCTTGAGATTCGTGCTGTGTGTGTATCGAGGGGTATCACAAGCTTCGAAGGGCTTATCTTCCTCCATAGGCCCAGGTCTAGATGGTCTTTTCTTCTAACCATCCATCTCAAATACAGGTTGAGCCTCTTGCACGGGCTCCCGCCTTCGGGTGAAGGGAAGAAGAACCTGACACCGGCGTCTTCAGGCAGTCTCCTCTTCCGATATATTGGCTCCGAATCAAGCCCAAGCACCCTTTTAGAAAAACTGGCAAGTGCCCCCTTTACATTTCTATCACCTGAACTAACCCCGTTCATAAAAAACCCCTCAATGGTTCCACTATCTTCTATCATCTGCCTTGCAAAATAGATAAGACATGCTATATCCTCACCCCCGCTAAACCTGTGGACAAAACCTTTAAACAGTTTTTTATCCTCTGCCGGTTTAAAGTTCATGGTAAACTCATACGGCCGCCATCTTATAACCTCCATCACCCTTTCGATGCTGGAGAGTATCTGTCTGACCTTGCCGTATGCCAAAGATGATGCAATAAGCCCTACAATCTCTTGATCCCTTGCATCCTTAAAGCGATGGACATACTCCAGCGGATCCGTAGAAAGATACTTTGCATCAAATGTTTCGTATAGAATGTTAAGCTGTCTTTTAAGACCCTTCACTTACCATCTCCCAATCATCCGTATCTCTATAATAACGGATGGTATAGAGTTTACTATCATCAGCCCTGAGCCTAAAATACTCATGGTCCTCACTATACCACCTCGCGACTATCTCCTTTACCTTGAGTGTCCTGTTGCCCAGCGTAAAGCACCTCGGCCTTTCATTGGCTTTGAATCCTGAATATGCGTCTGCCTTTATTGTTTCCACAGCCATATATCTCACATCTCAATAATGAGAGGCAGTATAATAGGTCTTCTCTCAAGGGCCTTGTTGAAGAACCTCCTGAGGGCCCTTTTTATCTCACCCTTAACCTCCTGAACATCGGTCTTCGCCTCTATATTTATCTTTGCAAGTATGTCAAGGATAGACTCCTTTGCCCCTTCAAGCAAGTCATAGCTCTCCTCCTCAAATATCAGACCCCTTGTTATAATATCAGGACCATAAATTATCTCACCTGTCTTTTCGTTTAGACATACCAGGGCAATGACCATCCCGTCCTTAGAGAGGTGCATCCTGTCCTTGAGCACCATGCTACCAACATCTCCCACACCCTTTCCATCGACAAATACCTTCCCCGCCTCAACCCTCTCTTTAATACCGATACCGTCCCTGCTCACCGCTACAACATCCCCGTCCTCTGCAAGAATAATGTTTCTTTCCGGGATTCCCATACTCCGTGCAAGTTGACAGTGCTTTACAAGGTGTCTGTATTCACCATGAACGGGCATAAAGCAATCTGGTCTAATAAGGTTTATCATAATCTTCAGTTCTTCCTGGCTTGCGTGCCCTGATACATGTATCTCAGATACCTTTTCATAAATCACATCGGCACCCCGCCTATAGAGATGGTTCATCATATTAGATATCGCCTTCTCATTGCCAGGGATCATTTTCGATGAAAGAACAACAGTATCTCCCTTGTGTACCTTGATATGTTTATGATCATCCATCGCCATCCTGGTGAGTGCACTCATCGGCTCACCCTGACTACCCGTAGTCAGGAGGACAATCCTCTGCGGTGGGAGGCTATCAAGGGCCTTTATATCCATTATAAGCCCATCAGGCACCTTTAGATAACCTAACTCCCTCGATATCCTTACATTTGCAACCATGCTCCTGCCATTTAAGACAACCATCTTTCCATGTTTTTCTGCAACATCCATAACCTGTTGTATCCTGTGTATATTTGATGAGAAGGCGGCAACTATTATTCTCCCCTGGCTTGTCCTGAATATCTCATCTAAGGCAGTTCCAACCTCCCTCTCCGATATCGTAAAGCCCTCCTTCTCTACATTTGTTGAATCGGAAAGTAGCAGCAACACGCCCTTTTCCCCATATTCAGAGAACCTCGCATAATCCATAACCTCTCCATCGACTGGTGTCTGGTCGAGCTTGAAATCGCCGGTGTGGATTACAACACCGGATGGCGTCGTTATTGCAAGTCCGACGCCATCCACAATAGAATGACTAACCCTTATAAACTCTACATCAAACGGACCTATAGAAACCATGTCCCTTGGTTTGACCTTTACAAACTCGGTCTCATGATCCAGGCCAAACTCCCTCAGCTTCTCCCTAATAAGACCGAGAGTAAGCCCTGTCCCGTAGACAGGGGCCTTAATCTCCCTTAAGACAAAGGGGAGTGCACCTGTGTGGTCCTCATGGCCGTGGGTCACGACAAATGCCTTTAACTTCTCTCTGTTCCTTATAATATAAGATACATCCGGTATAACTATATCTATCCCCAGCATATGTTCCTCTGGAAACATGAGGCCGGAATCTATGACTATCATGGAATCGCCATATTCCATGACCATCATATTCATCCCTATCTCACCCAGTCCTCCGAGGGGTATAAGCCGCAATTGATCTTTTCCGTTCACTACCATATAGCCTCTTTCGTTTTTGATTGTTGTGTCCCTAAAAGATAATTCTTACACTTATATTAGTCAAGAAGTGAAGATACCCCGCCCACAGGGTGGGCATCTTGACAGCAAGGAAGTTTCCATTATCTTAGCACGCCTTGACCCCGCCTACAAGACGGGGCTTACGGCGTGCATCCTGTTAATACCTTCTATATAATTTTTTCCTTTTTCTTGTTTTATACACAACGTCATAAATAAAAGAGGTCCACTAAGACAATGTGATGCGCCTGGGTTCTGACACGCCATTAAGGGTCACCGGGACAGCTTTCATCAAAAAACAACACCACGAGATTAGGACAAGGGTCTCTAAGAGCCAATCCATCTGCAGCTTTTCTGATTGCGGGGCCTGCCATACTACAGCGTATCGGGATATATTCGAAGAGGATGATATTGTAATACAAAATAGACCACTTTTCCTATTATTTCTGGCGTTTTTTTATTTTATCCCTTAAAATAAATCCCGATGATGCATCGGTTGTAAATAGGCCTGTCTATATGCACTGCCAGACAGGTAAATTTGTGAAGCAACGATATCCTATTTTATCTGTGCGGCGACGCCGGCGTGAATATTTTATGGTTTCTACGAAGAGTATGGTCGATGTAATGGAAAAGGAGATTATATACATCATCGGGCATAAAAACCCCGACACAGACTCAATATGCTCTGCAATCGGCCTTGCGGAACTTAAAAGAGCAGAAGGGGTGGATAATATTGAACCGGCCAGGGCAGGGGATATCAATCCGCAAACATCCTTCATCCTTAATTATTTCAACATCAAACCACCGAAATATCTTGCAAATGTTTATCCAAGGGCAAAAGATATAATGAGCAAAAATGTTATCTCGGTCACGGAAGATACTACATTGCTCAGGACAATGGAAATCATAAGAGAAGAGAATGTAAGATTTATCCCCGTTCTTGACAAAAGCCACAAGCCTAAAGGAATTGTAACCCTTATGGACCTCGCAAAAATTCAGATTGCCCAGATTGAGGCTGAGAGTTCGAGGATGGTCTTTACATCTGCAAGCAATATTAAAGGAACCCTTAAGGGTGAGATGGTTACAGACTTCATGGGGGATAGTGAAATAAATTTGTATGTGTATGTAGGGGCGATGATGAAGGACTCCTTTCTTAAAGTACTGGGAGATAGCAACCCGCGGGAATGTGCAGTTATAGTCGGAGACAGAGAGCAAATACAGAGGATATCCGTAGAAAGAGGGATATGTATCCTCATCATAACAGGGGGCCTAAAGGTAAACAGTTTAATAATCGATGCTGCAAGGAAGTGTGGCGTTACCATAATAATATCTCCTTTCGACTCGGCAACCACTGCCCTCCGAGTAAGGTTGAGCACACCGGCACATAAGGTATGTAACAGTGAATTTGAAAAGGTATCACCTGATGATCTTGTAGAGGATATAAAACACAGGTTGACAAAGAGCAAAAACAGGGGATTGGTAGTACTTGACACCGATGGTGTGATGCAGGGAATAATAACGAAGAGCAATCTTTTAAGACCGTCGGGGATAAAACTTATCCTGGTTGATCACAATGAACTCTCGCAGGCAATAGATGGGGCTGAAGAAGTAAAGATTATAGAGGTGGTTGACCATCACAGGTTAGGGAATTTTCACACCACCCAGCCTATAAGCTTCCTCTGTGAGCCGGTAGGCAGCACATCGACCATCGTTTCTGAGCTCTTCAGGGAAAAAGGTATTAAGATCAAAAGGGAGACCGCTGGACTCCTCCTGGGAGGGGTTCTCTCTGATACTGTAATGCTGAGATCCCCTACAACTACTGAAAGGGATAGGGAGATTGTCCCATGGCTTGAAGAAAAGTCCGGCCTCAACCATTTGGCTTTCGGTAGGGAGATCTTTACCGCCACTTCAAGTCTTAAAAAAATGGGGGTCGAGGCGGTAGTTAAAAGTGATTACAAGACCTATGATGCAAAAGGCAAGAAGTTTGGTATTGGCCAGGTTGAGACCGTAGGCTTTGATGAATTCTACGAGGTAAAGGAGGATCTTAAGGGTGAACTTTTGAAGGTCAAAAACGAAAGGGGGCTTCGGCTATCCACCCTTCTTATTACAGATATAGTCTACGGGAACTCCCTGCTTCTTGTTGTGGGTGAAAAGGAGGTTATTTATAACCTTGACTATCCAAAACTTGAAGAGGATATATACGAACTCAAAAATGTCCTCTCAAGGAAAAAACAGCTAGCCCCGCATTTTCTTAGCCTCTTCAACGAGATCTACTAGTCGTTTCTTTCTGAAAAATTCACTACCATCTGCTTTAGCCGACCCCATGAACTCTTGGAATAAATTAATAATTATTATTAGCGAAGGCCATCCTCAACGGCTCTTCTTACCATCTCCATCAATTCCACCTCCTCTATACCCGCTGTATCTATCGGCCTGCCTACAACCACCTTCACATCGGCAGATCTTATGAGCATACTGCCCTTCTTCATAATATCCCGCGTGCCTTGTATCGATACAGGGAGAACAGGCACACCGCACTTCAGGGCAAGGAGAAAACTACCACGCTTAAACGGCAGGAGTGTGCCGGTAGTGCTTCTTGTGCCCTCGGGAAATATTAAAACAGATATACCCTCTCTTCTTACCCTGTCTACCGCCTTTTCAATACTCCTGTAAGCAAGTGCGGCGCGTCCTCTATCGATGCTGATATAGCCTGCCAGGCTCATAGACCACCCAACAACCGGTATCTTAAAGAGGCTCTCTTTGGAGATCCAGCGGAATTGTGTCGGTATATAGGACTGAAGAACAAGTATGTCAAAGGCACCCTGGTGATTTGAGGCGAATATGACAGGTCCTTCTGGAATATTCTCAACACCGTTTACACCCACCCTCACACCACTCAGGAAAAGCAGTATCCTGGACCAAAAGGCACCAATAGAATGGACGCTGTTTCCGCTCCTATCAAATATGAGTGAAATCAGAACACATATGAAAAGGAGAAGTGTTACGGGAAGTCCTACAATCCAGACAATCAATGTTCGAAAGAACATTCCGTGATATTACACTCTCTAATGCTTTCAAGTCAATATCCCAAATCTATAAATCCCTATCGGATTTCGTCAACCATACACAACGTCATAAATAAATGAAATATATGCATTGAAATCAACTACCATAGGCTAAAGACGATGGCTTGAGGATTCAAGGATTCTAGGGGTCAAGGGTTCAAGTAAGACCCCCTTTCCTTATTATATTCTACTCGAATCCTCGAATCCTCGACTCCTTGAACCCTTAGAGTACTCCGCAACGACAAGCCGAAGAGGCGGGGCTTACGGCGTGCATCCTGTTATGACG
>JAUXIU010000211.1 GCA_030620895.1 Deltaproteobacteria bacterium | reverse complement strand
TTATGCCAACCACCTCAGGTATTTCGAGCGAGCCAGGACAGAATACCTTAGAGAGAAGGGGGGGGGGATCTTGTGCCCCTTATGGAAAATGGCATTCTCTTTGTTGTGAAGAATGTCCGGATTGATTATCTCTCTTCTGCAAAATACAACGACCTCCTTAGTATAGAGACGGAGGTCAAGTCGGGCAGGGCCAGCCTTGGTTTTTCACACACTATAAAAAGGGATGACTTGGTTATACTAAATGGAGAATGCAGTTTGGCCTGTGTGGGGAGGAATGGAAGACCGATAAGGCTACCGGTAGATGTTAAAGAGATATTGATACGAAACGAATAGTATTTGTTACATAAGCCATGAAGATCAAAACGGCTGTTTTTTTAAAAAGTGCCACCCATCATATTCATTACCCAAAGAATGACCTGCCAGAGATAGCGTTTATTGGAAGGAGTAATGTCGGCAAATCATCCCTGATCAATACTCTTGTGCACAGGAAGAAATTCGCAAGGACGAGCTCCACTCCTGGGAAGACCAGGACAATAAATTTTTATGAGATAAACGGTGAATTTCGCTTCGTAGATTTGCCTGGATATGGCTTCGCAAAGGTTTCAAAGAGGATGAGGAAGGAATGGAAAGAGATGGTTGAAATGTATGTAAGGAAGAGGAATAATATTAAAGGTGTTATTGTTGTTCTTGATGTAAGGAGAAAGCCTGATGAACTTGATGAGTTGCTTTATAAATGGCTGGGGGAAGAAGGATTTATCTATATTACTGTAGTTACAAAGGCGGATAAACTCTCCAGAAACGGTTTGTCCAGGCAGGTTGTGGTGATAAAGATGTCTCTTCATATAGATGAACTCATAACATTTTCTGCGGTTACAAAGGAGGGGCGGAATAGATTGTGGGGAGAGATAAGGAGATTTTTATGTGCAAATTCCTCTTGACAAATCTTCGTGGGGGGCTTAATTTTTGTTTCATGAAACCAGGAGCAATATATACGTTGGTTGCGATATTCGTTTTACCCATGGTTTTTATCTTTGGTTGTTCTGGCATTGAGCGGCATGAGAAGGCTTTAGAGGATATGCAATTCCATCTTAAAGGATTGAAGAAATCTCAATCCGAGACAAATGTTAGGCTGGAGGAACTGAACAACAAGTTGCTGCTTCTACAAGAGAGGGTTGAGGATGACAGGCGGGATATTAAAAAGCTCAAAGAAATGGCAATATTTGTAGACCAACCAGAGGACCTGAAGGTAGTTAAACTGACCGAACCTGGCAAGCAGGCTGTGAAAAAAGAGGTGGAAAAGAAGAAAGCTGAGATAAGAGGTAAAGAGATATATAACTCTGAGGATTTATACAAAAAGGCCATGGACCTCTTCAAGGCAGGGAAACTGGAAGAGGCTGTTGAGAACTTAAGAGAGTTTGTAAAAAAATATCCAAAAAACAGCTTGGCTGACAATGCCCAATACTGGATCGGTGAGGTGTATTATTCCGGTAGAGATTATGAGAGGGCCCTTATTGAATTTAAAGAGGTTGTTTCCGAGTATCCTGAAGAGAACAAGGTCCCTGATGCACTCTTAAAGATTGCCCATTCTCATATGGAACTTAATGAGGATAGGGAGGCAGAGAAGGCCCTGGTGAGGCTTATCAATAGATATCCGGAGACAGAACCAGCAAAAAAGGCCAGGAAGAAACTAAAGGAACTTTTATTAAAAGGAGAGGAGAAAAAATGAAAAATAAATTCCTTATATCTATCTCGTTTGTTTTAATACTACTATCTCCCGGAATTCTTCTGGCCCAGAAGGGTACTGTGAAACTGGAAGGGGGTGTTAAGATATATACCATAAAGAAGGGCGATACCCTGTGGCATATATCCGAGAGATTTTTGGATGACCCGTTTAGATGGCCGGCCTTATGGGGGGGGAATCCTTACATACATAACCCCCATCTCATATACCCGGGTAATATAGTAAGGATAACGCCTGAAGGTATAGAGGTGATCGGTAGGGAGGAGATAATTGGACTTGTACCAGAAGGTCTTCCATTAGACAAGCTTAAACCGCCTGTTGAGGATATTCCTATAGCCGAAGAAGAACCATCGCTGCCACCTGCTATAAGTATAGAGTCACCCTTTATGCAGAGGAGCACTTTTATTTCAAAGAAGGAGTTTGATACCAGTGGTGCTATAGTTCAGCCAAAGGAAGACAAGATGCTCCTTGCTCAGGATGACTTTGTCTTTGTCTCATTTGCCGAGGGGGTGGATGTGGAGGTGGATGACCGTTTTTCGATATTTACCGTTGATGAAACTGTCAGGCATCCTATAACCGGCAAGAAGGTTGGATTTCTCGTTGAGATGCTTGGGAT
>JAUXIU010000188.1 GCA_030620895.1 Deltaproteobacteria bacterium | reverse complement strand
TTTTGAAAACTTACTTGACAAACCGTTCCGGTTTTATGTAATTGATAAAGACAACAGATACCCACCAAACAGCAGACTGGTTATATATGCAGATGATGAGTGAGTGAATATGCAAAAATTACAAGGAGAGAGACATCCATGGAATTGACCTACAAGTGTCTTGAGTGTGGTTATATTTATAACTGTCACGGACAATGTAAAGATCCGCCAGATAAATGCCCTGATTGTGGTGCATCGAAGGAAAACTTTGTAGAAGTTGAGGAAGATTAAAAAAAACTAAAGATGGAATGCCGAAGAGAATGCGGGATCTGCAGAGATATAAGTGAAGGATATGGTGGTTCTTTTATGGTAGAGCTGGAAAGTCGCTATTCTTAAAATAATCTCCTGGTTTTTAATTATAGAGTTTTCTCTGTGTATGTGTTCCCTGCGGTGGAAGATTACTAAAACCTGAAGGAGGAAATTACTATGGCTAAATGGAGATGCGTATGCGGTTATATCTATGAAGGGGGTGACCCCCCTGATTTCTGCCCGAAGTGCGGTGCTACGAATGAGAGGTTTGAAAGGCTTTCAGATGACAAGGTTTAGCCTATCGATAATAATCTAATCCACTAACTTCCCTCTAAGCTGGCCACAGGCCGCGGAGATATCGTCACCCCTGCTCTCTCTTATAAATACGGCATATCCACCATTAAGGAGTACCTTTTGGAATTCTAATATTACTCCTCTTTCAGGCTTATTGAAGCTTGTTCCTGGAAAGGTGTTGAATGGTATCAGGTTTATTTTGCATTCTATACCCTTGAGCATGGTTATGAGCCTATGTGCATCTGCTAACGAATCATTGATCTTCTTTATAAGAACGTACTCGAATGTAATGGCTCTCTTCCTTGATCTCTGGTATCGCCGACAGGCATCTAGCACGACCTTTAATGGATATTTCTTGTTTATAGGCATGAGACGGCTTCTAACCTCATCAGTTGTTGCGTTTAAGGATACCGCTAGATTAAACATAGCTCCACTGCTGAGCCTTTCTATCCCAGGTGCAATACCTGCTGTAGAGACGGTTATCTTTCTGGGGGCAAAGGCAAGGCCACTTTGATCGGCGGCGATATTTAAGAACTTTGTTACTTCTTCAAGATTTAAGAGGGGTTCACCCATACCCATGAGCACAAGGTTTGTGATTTTTCGATTGGATTGTAATTGTATATGTCTCTCTGCAGCAAAGACCTGATTGATTATCTCCGAGAGCCTAAGGTTTCTAATAAACCCCTTACTCCCCGTCATACAAAACTTACAAGCAAGCGGACAACCCACCTGGCTTGAGATACAGAGGGCAGTTCTTTTCTCCTCAGGTATGATAACAGATTCGATGTAATTTTTATCATCGAGTTCAAGTAGGAGCTTCGTAGCACCATCTCTCGACACCTCTATGGCAGCAATTTTTGGATGACTGATATAAAATCTTTCCTTTAGCCTTTGCCTGAACCCCTTTGGAATATCTGTCATTTCGTCAAAAGAAACGGCTCTTTGATTAAATAACCAGAGGTATAGTTGTGATGCCCTGTATGGTTTCTCAGCAAACGAAGCTACAAGGTCCTTAAGCTCTCTATATTCAAGGTTTCTTATATCTTCCATCTAAAAAAAGTAACACAGTGATTAAAACCGTGCAAGGAAATGTAACGAGATATACTGTAACATTGACAGAAGACCTCTGCTGTTATAAATTACAATGGTATTTAATGGAGGAGAAGCCATATGAGAATATCAGCCATCTTTGTGTTTGTTGCAGTCCTTATTCTTGCAAACAGCGCTTTTGCTGCAAGCCAGAAAAGGGGGGGCTGGCTCTATGAAAAATACTGTATCAGCTGTCACGGCCAGGATGGTTCGGGAACACCATACGGGAAGGAGCTATTTTTCCCGGTCAAGGACCTAAGACCTAACTATCTCCTTACCTCTGATGAAATCGGTTTTATGATCAGATACGGGCTCTTTGAAAGAGAGCTGCTGGGTAAGGGAGAGACCCTGACGGATAGAGATATTGATGATCTGACAGCATATATAAGGACATTCCGTTATATTCCTAATATCAAAGCGGGTAGGAGGCTGTATCTGAGGTTATGCTCTATATGCCATGGCAGGGATGGAACGGGGGATAAAAATTTTGTTACCCCAAACTTAAAGGAGAGTATGATATCAGATATAGAGATGACAAGGATTATAAGGCGTGGCAGGCATGACACAGCGATGATAAATAAGAGACGCAGAATTTATAATACGGAGATAGCAGATATGGTCAATTATATTCTAAGCATACGGGAGAAGCAAAGCTGAATAGCTTAGAGTATAGCGGAATATCATTTCTCTGCTTTAGATACAAGCCAGTAGACACCACCTAGCACTGCAACGGCGATTACAAGGGATAACTGGGCCTCGACGGCCTCCGCCTTCAGACTTGTTACAAGTATCTTCCTTATAATTGCCACAAGGGCGACGCTTATGAAGACCTTTATAGGAAAGCTAGCGCCCTTTAGATGCTTTATCTCTGTATCAACAAGCTCAATAACAACCCAGAGCATTAGCAAACTTCCGAGTGTACTCAGGAGGCCGGCCTCCATATTACCTTCGAATAGATGGGCAAGATCGTAAACAAATAACCCCAGGACCATAAAACCGATGAGGACAAGGCCCATAACCAGTATCAGGTTCAGGCCGTAGGAGAACCTGTTTGCAAACTGTATCAGGTATGATTCGACCCTCTGCGACAGAAAGACCGTCTTTATCTCCTCCTCTATGTATGAG
>JAUXIU010000214.1 GCA_030620895.1 Deltaproteobacteria bacterium | reverse complement strand
TCTATAAGGTTGCAAGACTGATGGTTAGAGCGAAGTATAACCCCGCATTCCCATACCATACCACCATGATGAAACATGCCCCGTACGTGTCGACCGAGAAGAGCGTCAAGGCTCACGAGAATAGATCGGATGGTATGGCACTGTCAGAGGATGGTTATCTTGCCAATTTCAGATACGGTTCACAGCAATCAATAACAAGGTCATGGTTGATGCCCATGCACATGACTGATACCCTTTTCCACAAGAAGAAGGCTGCGATGAAATTTATGCACGGGGGTGAGGCCGACAACCACACTGTTAATACGGTTCCAAAGGAGACCCTGGTAAAGATTACCAAAGCCGAGGATGGAGGACTTGGTGCAAAGGGAATCTGGGAACCGGCCAGAACAGGTTTTACCCCGGCAAATGAGAGTAAATTTATGAAACGATATCTTGCCGGAGGAACTATAAAGGTAAGCTAACAGTAAAGAATTCCTGAGAGGTTGCTTAAAAAGGACAAACAGAAAAGCCTCTAATGGTCTGTATTAGGGGCTTTTTTCTTTGAAGGAGTAGAGTTTGCAGGTTACATTGGTTTTCCCACCATCATGGATTCCATCTCAGCCTTTTTCAAGTCTACCTTCTCTGCAGGCATTCCTCAGGAGAGAAGGTATAGAAGATGTTAGCATTCGAGATTTGAATATAGAGATAATGGACATTCTGCTCTCAAGAGAGAAGGCAGAAGAAACTTATGCAAGGCTTGATGAGAGGCTCCGAGGAGATAGAAAATCTTTACGAAATGGGAAAAACGAACTGGAAGAGTATACGAGGCTAATATGGGCAAAGGAGGTGATAGAAGGCGAAGATATGATCCAGATGGTAGATTGGGCTAAAGCGACATTGAGGTCTGAAAGGTTTTATAATATCGAGGACTATGTTGAGAGCTGGAAGATTATTGACAGATGGCTTCAAGCATATGGAATATTGTATTATCCGGCTGAGATAATGATTGCTGACAATTCTATGAGGTACAGTGTATATTCCTCTTCAGATATTCTGGCTGCGGCTAATGATGTACATGAAAATCCATATTACGGCCTTTTTAAAGGATATATACTTGACTCAATTGTCAAGGATGAACCATCTCTTGTCGGCATCTCTGTAACAGCAACTTCGCAGGTGATACCTGCATTTACATTAGCAAGGTTGCTGAGGGAAAGAAGCAGGGACATTCATATAACAGTAGGGGGGAGTCTGTTTACAAAGCTTATAGAAAATCTACAAGGGCCCCATATGCTGTTTGAGCTTGTGGATAGTTTTATTGTGTTTGAGGGGGAACATGCTCTGCTTGGATTAATAGAACAGCTTGAAGGTAAGAAAGATTTCAGTAAGGTGCCGAATCTCATATATAGAAAGGATGGGCAGACTCGTGTAAATGAGCCTTTTTTTATTGAGGATATAAACTCTCTTCCCACCCCGGATTATGATGGTTTTCCTTTGGAATTATATCTGTCTCCCATGCTGGTTTTACCATTACAGGGTTCAAGGGGATGTTACTGGGGAAAATGTACATTTTGTAATCTCCATGTTGATCACTTGCGGTTTAGACTAAGGGACGTAGATTTAGTACTTGAGGATATAATAAAATTAAAAGAAGAGTATAAGACTAAATTTTTATTCTTTAGTGATGAATGTATGCCGGTAAAGCAGTTGGATAATCTGAGTTCAAGATTAATTGATGATGGAATAGAGATACGGTGGATGGCGGGAATAAGGTTTGACAGGGGGCTTACGAAGGGGATAATAAAGAAGGCCAGGGATGCAGGATGTCTTAAGATGGTTTTTGGGCTTGAATCTTCAAATAGACGAATCCTTTCTTTGATGAATAAGGGGATAGAGACAGATATAGCTAAGAATGCAATAAGATATTGTCTTGATTCGGGTGTAGCGATACATCTCTATATTATTGTGGGGTTTCCCTCGGAGACTAAGGAAGAGGCTTTTGAGACACTTGATTTTATAATATCTAATGATAGGCTTATGAAGTCGAAAGGAGTTTCATATCTCCCATGTCTTTTTGAGTTGGAGAAACATGCCCCAATAATGCGAGATCCAGGAAGGTACGGATTGACAAGTATTGCGCATCCGAAACGGGAGGACATGAGTCTTGGTTATTTT
>JAUXIU010000043.1 GCA_030620895.1 Deltaproteobacteria bacterium | reverse complement strand
GAATAGATTTATACACAACGTCATAAATAGATGCGCATACAGAGTGTTAGAACAAAGCAGACCAAGGCGCGACGAAGGCGAGGAGTAAGGCGTACTTTGTAGTACACCGCAACAACAAGCCGAGGAGCCGGGGCACCCACACGAAGTGTGGTTCGGGTATGCAAAGTCAAGATGCCCCGCCCACAGGGCGGGGCATCTTGACAGCAAGGAAGTTTCCATTACCTTAGCATGCCTTGAGCCCGCCTACAAGGCGGGGCTTACGGCGTGCATCCTGTTATGACGCTCTGTATAAATGCCCTTTCTTTACAGGATCTCTTTTACCTTTATTGCCTCTCTATAAACCATCTTGCGCGGGAACCCTGTTTGATCCACAACCGCCCGCACCGCATCTTTTAATGTAATACCGAGCGTGAGGTAATCTTTTAGCTCATCTTTAATAGAAACATGGTTTTTAGCCTCATCCGCTTTCTGTGGACCGATTAGGAGTGTTACCTCCCCCTTAATCTCGCGCCCCTTCAATATCTCAAGGACTAACCCTGCCTTCCCTCTTATAACCTCCTCATAAAACTTAGTCATCTCCCTTGCTATTACAATATCAACATCCCCAAGGATATCAAAGATATCCTTTAACGATCTCTTTATGCGCCTGGGTGATTCATAGAGGATAACCGTCTTTTTTTGACCCTTTAGACCCAGGACAAACCTTCTTCTATCCGCCTGGCGAGAAGGAATAAAACCCTCAAACAAAAAACTATCTGTTGGGAGTCCAGCTATTGAAAGGGCTGCTATAACAGCTGAAGGGCCAGGTATGCTTAAGACATCAATTGAATTCTCTAATGCCAATTTAACCAACCTGTATCCAGGATCAGAGATACCTGGAGTGCCTGCATCGGAAACAAGGGCTATGTCTTTACCATCCTTAAGGCGCGAGACCAGCCATGGACCCTTCCTTTCTTCATTGTGCTCATAATAACTGTTAAGCGGTGTTGCTATCTTATAATTTTTAAGGAGTTTTCTTGTATGTCTCGTATCCTCAGCAGCTATCAACGATACTTCCTTCAGGATGTGAAGTGCCCTTATCGTTATATCCTCTAGATTGCCGAGAGGGGTTGCAACAATATAAAGAATCCCTTTACCTTTAATACCTTTTGTTAACATTTATTGTCTGTTCATCCTTCTTGAATCTATTCCCTTCTCTCAAAGGAATATGAAGCAAGTATTACCATAATCATGGAAAAGACAATGATAGCTAGGATATCGAGGGTGAATGATAATTCAGCAATCAACGGCCCAGTATCATGGAAGAGTACATGTTTAAAGGCATCAATACCATAGCTCACTGGATTTACAAATGTGAAGATATGAAGATAAGCAGGTAATGTACCTAAGGGGTACAGTGCCCCGCTCAAGAAGAACATAGGGAGCACTACAAAATTCATTATAATGTTGAACCCCTCCAGGGATTTAAGGAAAGACGCTATAAAAAGCCCCAATGCGGTAATGGATAAAGATACAATGGCCATCAAAAAAAACATCCACACAAACTGCAATGCACTAACATATACACCGAAAAATGGGGCAAGTAAAATTAATACAACACCCTGAAATAGTGAAAGGGCCGTTCCACTTAATAGCTTGCCAGTGACAATAGTTGACCTTGATATCGGTGCAACTAACATCTCCCTTAAAAATCCAAACTCTCTGTCCCATACAACTGTAATGGTAGAGAATATAGAGCTGAAGAGTATCGTCATACCGACAATTCCTGGCAGGATGAACTGCTTATAACTTATCTCACCAGGAACATTTATAATCTTGCTAAAGCCAGAACCTACTATAATAAGCCAGATTAGCGGCCTGGCTATTGTTACAATTAATCTTATCCTCTGCCTGAAAAACCTCTTAAACTCTCTTAAAACTATAACATATATGGCTTTATATGAAAACATAACACATGCCTGTCTCTATCTTCTCCTTCTCCTCATTGCATCAGCCATTCCACCATTGCCATCATTGTAATCCCTTATCTCACGGCCTGTGAGGTGTAAAAAAACATCATCCAGACTCGGTTTCTTTAAATTTACAGATAGAATATTTGTTGAAAGCCTTCCAAAAATCCTGGGAATAAATGCATCCCCTTTATCAACATTAAAGATCAGGCCATTACTGAGCCTCCTGGCATCAATATTGAACTTCTCCCTTAATTCCAGAACCGCTCTCTCATCATCTTCAGTCTCTAAATGGATTGAGTCTCCTTTTATCTCACTCTTTAATTCTTCAGGACACCCACACGCAATAATCTTACCGTGATCAATTATGGCAATTCTGTCGCACCTTTCAGCCTCATCCATATAGTGAGTGGTCATAAATATCGTAATTCCATCTTTTCTCTTCAAACTCTCTATAAAATTCCATACATTGCTCCTTGTCTGTGGATCGAGTCCCAGAGTTGGCTCGTCTAAAAAAAGCACCTTTGGCTTGTGGAGCAGTCCCCTTGCAATCTCTAACCTCCTCTTCATACCACCTGAAAAGGTCTTTACAATATCGTCCTTTCTGTCATGAAGCATAACTAATTCCAACATCTCATCTATGCGCTGCTCTACTTTCCGCTTGTCCATATTATAGAGATACCCATGGAATTTTAAATTCTCATATGCGGTTAGCTCATTATCGAGGGTTGTCTCCTGGAAGACCAGACCGATCGATGCTCTTACATTTGAAGCCTCTTGCATACAATCATAGCCGTTTACAAACGCTCTTCCTGATGTCGGTCTAAGAAGTGTACAGAGAATATTAATCGTAGTTGTCTTCCCGGCGCCATTTGGACCAATGAAACCAAAAGACTCCCCCTCCTTCACCTCAAAGGAAACCCCACGCACAGCCTCAATGCTGTCATATCGTTTCATAAGATCGACAATACGAATTATCGACATAAATATTTAAATATTGGCATCATAAAAATATTATAGTCCAAACCTTTGTCCATTCTCAAATCGAATTATTATAACACAGGTCGGATAATTCTACATCTACATCTAATAGAGGAAATAATATCAATTGGTGTCCATCATAAAACTCCAAAGGACACTAATGTGGTTTCAAAGTAAAAGTAGAGTCAAGATGCCCCGCCTACATGGCGGGGCATCTTGACAGCAAGGAAGTTTCCATTACCTTAGCACGCCTTGACCCCGCTTACAAAGCGGGGCTTACGGCGTGCATCCTGTTAATATTTTGACACATTTATCTCTTCCATCTTACCTGTAACCATAAATACAACTCTCTCTGCAATATTCGTAACCCTATCTGCAATTCTCTCAAGGTTATGTGCCACCCATATAAGATAAGTGGCTCCCTCAATAATCTTTGGGTTTCCAATCATAAGGAGCAGCAACTCTCTGTATACCTGTTCGTACAGACCATCCACCTCATCATCCTCATCGCATATAGTTTTTGCCGTTTTAGCATCACGATCTACAAATGCCTTGAGACATCTATCCAGCATTGAAAGTCCCTTTTCGGCCATCCTCGGGACATCGATTAATGGCTTTACCAACGGTTCCTTGCCTATCATTATGCTTATCTTGGCTATACCCTCAGCATGGTCAGCAATCCTTTCCAGATCCGTAATAATATACAATATGGCAGCTATGGTCCGTAAATCGACAGCCATCGGCTGCTGTGTAGCGATGAGGAGAAGACACCTCTCCTCTATCTCAAACCTCTTCTTGTTTATTAAAAGGTCTTTCTCAACAATCTCCTTTGATGCCTTGATGTCCCTCTTTTTTAGAGCCTTTACCGAACCATCTATGGCCTTGGCCACTGTGCCAGCCATCTGCAGGAGCTCATCTTCAAGCTCTTTTAATTCCTTGTGATACACTTCTCTTGTCATTTCTTCCCTCCCTACAAATATGGGGACAGTCCCCCCTGCTGTTGAATCTGTGTAATCTGCTTTTGTAATCAGTGTAATCAGATATCCATCTTTAAGATGGATATCCTCTATCCGAACCTCCCCGTAATATAGTCTTCTGTCAATTTATTAGACGGTGCGGTAAATATTCTCTTTGTCACATCAAACTCTATCAACTCCCCTGTCATAAAGAATCCTGCAAACTCCGACACCCTTGCAGCCTGCTGCATATTATGTGTCACAATGACAACAGTATAATTCCTTTTGAGTTCTGCTATCAAATCTTCTATTCTGGCAGTAGCAATCGGATCAAGTGCTGAACACGGTTCATCCATCAAGATAACATCCGGTTCAACAGCCAGTGCCCTTGCAATACATAGTCTCTGTTGCTGACCACCTGAAAGAGAATAGGCAGATTCCTGAAGCCTGTCCTTTGTCTCATCCCATAGTGCAGCGTTCTTGAGGGACTCCTCTACTCTATCAACAAACTCAGACCTCCTTATATCCATAAGTTTGAGTCCGAATGTGATGTTTTCGAGGATTGACATTGGAAATGGTGTTGGTTTTTGAAAGACCATGCCAACCCTGCTCCTCAATCTTATAATATCTACGTCCATGTCAAGGATATCCTTTCCATCCATCAATATCTCACCTTCATACCTGTTCCCAGGATAAAGGTCATGCATTCTATTCAAGCAACGCAGGAATGTAGTCTTACCACAACCTGAAGGGCCTATAAGAGCTGTTACGGTGTTCTTATTTACAGGCAAAGTAATATTCTTCAGTACATGTATACCGCCTGAATAGTAGAAATTAAGCCCCTTAACCTCTATCTTAATCTCACCACTCATCTCTTTCCATACCTCCAGCTGATTATAGATCTTCCAACTATTGTAAGTGCCAGAATAACTATTGTTATTATAAAAGATGCCGCCCATGCCTGGGCGTGCCAGTTCTCATAGGGCCCCATGGCATATTGAAAGATAGTTACTGTAAGAGATGATACAGGCTCATTCATATTTACAGAGAAGAAGGCATTATTAAAAGAGGTAAATAATAGTGGTGCAGTCTCACCCACAACCCTTGCAATCGAAAGCAACACTCCAGTAAATATCCCTGCAGCAGCACCCCTGTAAACCACCTTAACAATTACCTTGTAATAAGGGGCACCTAGCGCAAATGCAGCCTCCCTTAGGCTCCATGGAATAAGTGTGAGCATGTCTTCTGTAGTTCTCAGAACTACAGGGATCATTATAAATGCGAGAGCTACCGCTCCCGCCCAACCGCTAAAGTGACCAACGGGTTTGACAAGGATAACATATACAAACGTGCCAATTACTATAGAGGGGACACTTACCATTATGTCTGACAATACACTTATAATCCTTGCACTTCTACTTCCCCGTGCATATTCGGCGAGGAATGTACCTCCCAGAAGTCCTATTGGTACCCCTATCAGGGTCGCAAAAAATGTTATCATAAGATGCCCTACAAAGGCATTTCTCAAACCACCACCCTCAACACCTGGAGGTGCAGGGTCATTGACAAACAAACCCAGATTAAGCGCGCCTATCCCATTCACAATGACATCACCCAGGATAAAGATGAGCCAGAAGAGACCGAAGAAAGTAGCCAATGTACAGAGGGAGAGGGCTATGGAATTTTCAAATCTTCTTATCTTATCTCTACTCATCTTGGATAGTTCCTTTCACCCCTGACAATAAAATACTTTGCTATTGCCAGTGTAATAAAACTCAATATAAAAAGTATAAGTGCAAGATAGAAGAGGGATGAATAATATATGTCCGTGTCTGCCTCTGTAAATTCATTCGCAAGGGTCACTGTTATAGTTGACGCAGCATCAAAGAGTGAAGTCGTTATCTGGTGGTTGTTTCCAAGCACAAATGCTATTGCCATAGTTTCACCTAGTGCCCTGCCAAGAGAAAGAACTATTCCGCCGAAGATACCGAGTTTTGAATAAGGAAGAACCACACTCTTTATTACCTCCCATTTTGTCGCACCAAGGCCATAAGCGGATTCTTTAATAACAGCTGGAGTAAGATTAAACGCGTCCCTCGATATACTCGCCGTAAATGGGATAATCATTATGCTCAGGATTAGACTCGCAGTCAATATATCTATCCCCATAGGCGTACCTTCGAAGAGTATTCCGATAATGGGAAGGCCGCCTACGGCATCCTGTAGTGTTGGCTCTATATAGTCAGCCATTATAGGGGCAAGGGTAAATAACCCCCACATGCCGTAAATGATGCTTGGTATTGCAGCAAGGAGTTCAATAGCAGCGCCTATGGGCCTCTTAAGGAAGTTCGGTGCTACTTCCGTAATAAATATAGCGATACCCAGTGCAACAGGTATGGCTATAAGAAGCGCCAGAAAGGTTGTCAACACAGTGCCATAAAGAGATGCTGCTGCACCAAATGACTCTCTAACAGGGTTCCAGTCTGCAGAAACCAGGAATCCTATAATCCCGAACCTCTCGATAGCAAGCGAAGAATGGGAAAACAATACATATAGGATTCCAATTATAAGAAGTGGAACAGATATTGATGCCACGGCGGTAACCGTGGAAAAGGCTTTGTCTATTGGATCCCTTTTATACACAACGTCATAAATAGATGCGCATACAGAGTGTTAGAACAAAGCAGACCAAGGCGCGACGAAAGCGAGGAGTGAGGCGTACTTTGTAGTACGCTGCAACGATAAGTCGAGGAGCCGGGGTACCCACACGAAGTGTGGGTCGGGTATGCAAAGTTATGACGCTCTGTATAGAAGATTGTGTCAAGATTATACAGACCTTATGTCGAGTCCGTTAGGCAAATCTAATAAAGGCCATTTTTCTTCCAGTAATCTCTCACCTTCTCCTTCAAACCGTCTGGAAGAGGCGAATAGACCAGGTCTTTAGCCATATCATCTGCCTCTTTAGAAAAAGCCCAGTCGAAGAATCTTATAACATCTTTATTTTTCTCTATCTTTTTCCTTGATAACAGTATATTTGTAGCGGCGACTATTGGCCATGCATCCTTACCCTTGACATTAGTAACCCATGTGTAAAAATGCCTCTCTGGGTTATAGTCACCAAAGACAGCCGCCTCTGCGAATGTCTTAAGTGTGGGCCTCACAACATTACCTGCAGGATTTTTAAGCAATGTATAACTTAATTTATTCTGTTTAGCATAGGCGAATTCAACATACCCGATTGAGTACCTGACCCTTTTTACATAGTTTGCTACACCCTCGTTTCCCTTGCCACCGATACCCACAGGCCATTTAACCGATTTTCCATACCCTACCCTCTCATGCCATGAAGGGCATATCTCGTCGAGATAATGCGTGAAAATCGCCGTCGTCCCCGAGCCATCAGACCTATGAACAACAGTTATCTTCTTGTCAGGGAGCTTGAGTTTGGGGTTGAGCAAACTTATTTCAGGGTCATTCCATCTTGTTGTTTCACCGAGAAATATATTACATACAATATCTGAATCAAGGACCATCTCTGCGGACTTGACACCAGGCACATTAATCGCCAATACCTCCCCACCTATAACCTGGGGCCACTGAAGGAGCCCCTTCTTCTCTACCTCTTCCGGCTTCAGGGCATCATCCGATGCGCCAAAGTCAACTGTCAGGTTTACTATTTGCCTTACACCACCGCCAGACCCTATAGACTGATAATTTACCCTTACACCTGACTTTTTATGGTATGCATATGCCCACGCCGCATAGATCGGATAGGGAAAGCTCGCTCCTGCACCATTTAACATACTACCTGCAAATGAGGCGCTAATAAAACATACGCCAATTACATATACAACGACTATAAAGATCATTCTTTTCATCTAAAATACTTCGTTGCAAGTTGCGAGTTTCGTGTTGCGTGTTAAACCCGTAACCCGTAACATTTTAATCCCATTTTGTGTCGGCAAGGCGGTATGTATACCTTATTACG
>JAUXIU010000162.1 GCA_030620895.1 Deltaproteobacteria bacterium | reverse complement strand
TGTTGTTGTTATTATTGTTGTTGTTGTCATCTCTTTGATGATGTTTGGAAGAAGAGGAAAGTTTGAACCTGTAATGGCCGGAAGGAATGCCCCGGATTTCAAACTCCCCGATCTTGATGGTAAGATAACAGCTCTATCTGATTTCAAGGGAAAGGTTGTATTCCTTAATTTTTGGGCAACCTGGTGTAAGCCGTGCGAGGAAGAGATGCCTTCCATGCAGATGCTCTATGACAATTTAAAGGACGAGAATTTCGAGATGCTGGCAGTTAGTTTGGATTCAAAGGGCCCAGGGGGTATCCGCGAATTTGCTAGAAAATATGGCCTTACATTCCCTATCCTCCATGATAGAAAAGGGAAGGTGAAAGAGATATATAAAACAACAGGTGTCCCTGAGACATTCATAATTGACCAGAATGGTATAATAGCGGAGAAGGTGAGGGGACCTAGAGACTGGTCTAGGGCCGATTCTGTCAGGGTTATTTATGGTCTCCTCAGAGAAGGTCCAAGGGCAAGCTATTGAGTATACCATGAGGATATCTGCTTACTAATGAGGCGCACCCTAATAATATTCTTGATCGTAATCCTCTTGCCTCACTCCCTTACCGCAGCCCAGGACCCATGGGTGGAGATAGGTATAGAGAGGATAGATGGTGTTGCCGCTCCAGGATTTACCCTTAAAGACATGAGAGGAGATTATATATCCCTTGAGGATTTTAAGGGCAGGCCGGTTTTTTTAAACTTCTGGGCCACATGGTGTCCACCTTGTACGGCAGAGATGCCAGCTATAGAGAAACTTCACAGGAGTTTCAAGGATAGAGGGCTTGTGGTCGTTGCCATCAATTACCTGGAAGATAGGGATAGGATATTAAAATATATCAGAAAGATGGGATATACATTCACGGTGCTTATGGACAGCGATGGATATGTAAAAAGGAATTACAGGATTAACGGTATACCGGCGACCTTTCTCATAAGCAGGGATGGAAAGATGGCAGGAAGGGCGATGGGAATGAGAGATTGGGAGAGTAGAGCTGCTTTTAGCATTATGGAGGAACTCATTAATCAATGATACAAGATATATCGATACCCTTTGCATTTTTAGGTGGACTTTTGTCCTTTGCATCGCCATGTGTGCTACCTTTGGTACCATCCTATATATCATTTGTAACGGGTATATCTTTTGAGGAGCTTTCGGACAACAATAGCGAAAAGGAGATAAAGAAGACGATATTTGTAAATTCCATGATGTTTATCTTTGGGTTTTCTGTGGTTTTTGTAAGTCTTGGCGCATCTGCAAGTTTCTTGGGGCAACTCATCATAACCTATCAGGATATTATAAGAAAGATAGGTGGTGTAATAATTATCCTCCTTGGTGTCCACATAATAGGGATAATAAATTTCAATATCCTTCAGAGAGACAAAAGACTGCATTTCTTTCGTGAGAAACCCACCGGTCTTCTGGGCTCATTCCTTGTAGGGATAGGTTTTGCTGCTGGATGGACTCCATGCATAGGACCTATTCTCGCTACAATACTTATAATTGCTGCGTCATCGAATACCATATGGTTCGGGGTGCTGCTTCTGGTCGCATATTCTATGGGACTTGCGGTTCCATTTATACTTACCTCCCTGGGGATAAATACCTTTATAAAGCATTTCAACAGGTTTAAAAGGCATATGAGGGTAGTTTCCATGGTAACGGGGGGTTTTCTTATTATAATGGGACTCTTGATTTATTCTAATTATTTTGCTATATTTACAGGGTACCTTAATAGCATTATACCTTCATTAAGTTCGATAGGTTGATTTGATGACAAAGATAAAGGTAGAGGCTTACTTAAAAAAAGATTGTAGCGTGTGCCAAGAGGCAAAGAAGGTCATAAAAAAGGTTAATACTGATATACCTTTCACATTTCAAGAGATAGATATAACATCCAGTGAGGATCTTTTCCGAATATATAAAGATGATATACCAACAATATTTATAAACGGGAAGAAATCCTTTAAATTTAGAGTAGATGAAGAAGAGTTTAGGAAAAAGGCTAAAAAGGAAATTATAAAAGCAAAACTATCGATGCTTTCGAATAAGAAACTACATTGCGATTCTTAAGATTGTTAGAGTATCCTCTTTAATATAATCATCATTTTAGTCTCAGACCCTTCCCTTATTACGGCACTACCCATCAAATAGAACTATCTCTATTGAAATAGATTGACGATTGAAAAACCGTCGTTCGTGATTCGATTCACGATCCACTATACACGATCCACGATTCACGCAATACGCAGTTGTATGCCTTGCTTTTTTATAGGATTTCTTATAATATCAAAAAAATGAACTTAAATAAGAATAGACCTATAATTTTCATTATAATTTTGCATGTTGTTGTTCTTTTTTCCTCTAAAGTATATTCTGAGGAGGCAAGTATAGATGAAGTAATGATAACCACTAATAGTAACCTGAAGGTGTCATTTGAAGTAAGTAATGCATTCACAGAGGAAATCGAAGAGGCTATAAGGAGCGGTATTCCAACATCGTTCACATTCATGGTAGAGCTTTATAGAAAGAGGGGTATATGGTTCGATGAAGGCCTTGCAGATTTCTACTTTAAACACACTGTAAAATATGACAACCTGAGGGAAGAATATTATATTACACTGGAGGAGAAAAGTCAGGATGTTATAAAGACAAAGGATTCCACTCAGATGAAGAACCTAATGACTGTTGTTGATTCTATCCCCCTCCTACCAATCTATAGACTTAAGAAAGGCATGAGATATAAGATGAAGATAAAGGGTAAACTCGATACGATAGACCTTCCTTTTCCGTTAAACTACATACTCTTCTTTACAACCTTCTGGAGCTTTGAGACCGACTGGTATCTTCAGGAGTTTACCCTTTAACAGGATGCACGCCGTAAGCCCCGCCTTGTGGGCGGGGTATCTTCACTTATATACAAAGGTGATAGCAAAAACCTGACTTATAGAATAATGCATTCTATGTTACGGGTTACGAGTTGCGGGTTACGGGTTTAACACGCAACACGAAACTCGCAACACGCAACCATTTTATGTACGAGGCAAAACTCAAGCCTCAACAATCTCTTTTATTTTCAATAAGTTGCAGAAATTGCGAGACGTGTTTTTAACATGAAGGAGACTCAGGAAGTTAAGGTTAAAGAGGAGCTCAAGAGGAGAAGGCGTGAAAGGTATCTTATCATTGCTACTGGCATCGCAATCCTCATCTTTACTT
>JAUXIU010000019.1 GCA_030620895.1 Deltaproteobacteria bacterium | reverse complement strand
GAAACTTCCTTGCTGTCAAGATGCCCCGCCCTGTGGGCGGGTATCTTGACGTTACTAAATTTTTGGTTAATTTCAACTACATGCTGTACGATCCTGATACTTTTGCTAATCGCATCATTTCTAACAGCATGTATGTCTCAATCAATCTTGACGAAGTTTGCGTTACTAAAAGGGCTGATTTTATAACGAGGTGCTGGCAGCATGCACCGCTCTGTGAGCGGGGGAGAATGCCAGTTCTATAAAAGGTAAATTTTCCTTTCTCGTAAGCGCCGCCTTGTAGACGGTACAATCCGTTAATAAAGAAATATTGGTATAGCCTCACGTTGACCCACCCCTAAATGGACGGTATTGTGGTGAACACCCGTTCAATTCAAATGGAAGGGGCTGAAGATTCTCGTCATATAATTGGGAATTCTTCCAAGGCAAGTTTAGAACATTTATTTGTGCGGCTCACTTCTAATCTGCCCCTGAAACGACAGACCAAGGCAAGTATCCTTTTCAAGTTCGAGGAATCTTTTGAAAATACAAAGAAAGTTTTCTGTAAGACTCCTGCAGATGCTCTGGCATGGCCTTGACCTCAGCCAGGAGCGGCATAAAATTAACATCGCCACTCCATCTTGGTATGATATGAAAATGGATGTGAGAATCTACTCCAGCGCCTGCAGCTTTCCCTATATTTGCACCTATATTGAACCCCTCCGGGTTAATAGCCTTTTTTAAGATGGTGGTTGATTCCCTGATTAGCTCGAAAATGCTGGCAGATTCCTCCTGACTCAGGTCCTCTATATTTGGAAGGTGCCTCAGTGGATATACAAGCAGATGCCCATTATTATAAGGATACTTGTTGAGTATTACGCCAGAGAGGTTATTCCTGTACAAAACAAGAGAGTTTTTTAGATTATCCGCAGGCTTTTTGCAGAATATACAAGCTTCAGGAGGTGGAGATAGTATATATTCAAGCCTCCATGGGGCCCAGAGTTGTTTCATAAATTCTGTTTATTGTCCACTCTTTCCTTTAGATCTTTTCCGGCCTTGAAAAATGGCACCCTTTTAAACGGAATATTTATGGTTTCACCTGTTTTTGGGTTTCTTCCTTTTCTGGATCTTCTTTCTTTAACCTTAAAGCTACCAAACCCTCTTATTTCTACCTTGTCTCCGCTTCTCAGGCTTTCGGTCATGCTATTAAATATGATATCAACGATCGTCTCGATATCCTTTTTAGAGAAATTTTTAACCTTTCTGGCTGTTGCCTCAACAAGTGCACTCTTGGTCATCGACCCCTCCTTAATAGTTTTTATTAAAATTCAGCATAATATACAAGGTCCGTTACTTTTTTATATGATAACATTGTCAATGTAAAACTGACAATAATTAATAGTTTTATTAATCTATATATAGAAGGGTTGTTGCAACTTCCATGGAGATATGCTCATTACACTGAACATATATATAAGCTTGTTAAGGGCTCGATTTAACGGGGCTTCAATGATTATATCCCATAAACTAATCCCTTTTTTAGGTGGATAGATAACAACAGGTTTCCCCTCAATGCCCGACAGAGAAGCGGCAATATCTACAGCATCATTCAAATTACCGAGCTCATATATAAGACCCATTTCAAGCGCTTTTGCTCCTGAAAAGAAACTGCCATCAGCAATATGTTTAATCTTGGAACTATCAACGCCTCGCCCCACAGCCACAGCATCTATGAACTGTTGATGCAAGTCGTCGGTTACACCTTGAAGCAATTTTCTTTCTTCTTTGGTAATTTTTCTTAAAGGAGAACCTATATCCTTAAACTCGCCGCTCTTAACGACATATCCCTTAAGGCCAATCTTTGACATCAACTCTTCTATGTTAGCAAATTCCATAATGACGCCCATACTGCCTGTTATTGTTCCAGGATTAGCCACTATCTTATGGGAGGCCGAAGCAATATAGTAACCCCCTGATGTTGCAATTGAACCCATCGATGCGATTACTTTCTTCTGTTTTTTAGCCCTCATTATCTCCCTGTAAATCTCCTGAGACGGCCCTACCCCTCCTCCGGGAGTATCCAGCCTGATAATGATAGCTTTTACATCATCCCTTTCCGCATATTCCTTTATCTTTTTATTAATATCTCCCGAGTCTGTTATCACCCCCTTAATCTCAACTATTGCCACCTTATCACCAAAAAGCGGCCTTTCTTTTATTATAAATACATATATTATAATGAAAAAGAATAGGCTTACTATGACAAAAACCCCTATAGCCGCAAGGATAGGTATCAATATTTTTTTAACCATTACGGTTCTCTTCTGTGGTAACAGTCCCCCTTATGCTGAGTCCAATCTTTTTATCTTCCGGATCGATGTTTAAAATCTCAGTTTCAATGAGGCTACCTGTTTTTATCTCCATACCTTTCTTAATTCCCCTGGTCAACTCCGATATATGGATCAGCCCCTCAACACCTTCTTCAAGCTCAACGAAGGCTCCAAAATCCGCCATGCCTGTTACCTTACCTGTAACTATCATGCCAGGTTTGTATTTCCCTTCTATTTCAGACCATGGATCCTTTTCGAGTTGCTTTAAACTGAGTGAAAATCTCTCATTGGCCTTATCTATATTCAGTACTACCGCTTCTACCTCCTGGTCTTTCTCGAATAACTCTGATGGATGTTTCACCTTCTTCCACGATAGATCAGATACATGAATAAAACCATCAATACCTTCCTCTATGCCAATAAAAAGTCCAAAATCCGCTACATTTTTAATAATACCCTTTACTTTTGACCCTTTAGGATACTTTTCTTCTATAGCATCCCATGGATTCGCCTCAAGTTGTTTTATTCCCAGAGAAATTCTCCTGTTTTCAGGTTCGACTCTAAGAACAACAACCTCTACCCTGTCTCCAACCTTGAGTTTCTGTGATGGATGCCTTATCTTAGTCCATGACATCTCGGAGATATGGATTAGACCCTCCAGCCCCTCCTCAAGCTCAACAAAGGCCCCATAATCTACAATATTTACAACCTTACCGCTTACCTTTCTGTCGACCGGATATTTTTCAAGAACTGTAGCCCATGGGTCTGGCTTGGTCTGTTTCAACCCAAGCGATATTTTCCCCTCTTCTTTGTCGTATTTGAGAACCATTAGGTCGATATTATCGCCGGGTTTAAGGATAGCTGAAGGATGGGTTAGCTTTCCCCATGAAATGTCGGTTATATGGAGCAGACCGTCAACACCTCCCAGGTCAATAAATGCACCGTAGTCAGTAATATTCTTTACTGTACCTGTAACAATATTTCCTTCCTTTATTCTCTCCAAGGTATCCTTTCTCAGTATTTCTCTCTCCTCTTCTAGAATGATACGCCTTGATATGATAACGTTGGATCTGTTCCTGTCGAATTTGAGCACCTTGAACTTAGATGTAGTACCTACAAACTCATCAGGTGATTTTACAGGCTTAATATCAAGGTGTGAACTTGGGAGAAATGTATTTATGCCACCTATATCAACATAGAATCCACCCTTTATTCTCCTTGTAATCTTCCCGTTAAGTACTTTGCCTTTTTCAAATGATTCCTCTATATCATCCCAGACCTTTAGCTGGTCTGCCTTCCCCTTGGAGAGAATTGCAAAACCATCTCTATCCACAACCCTTTCAAGCACCAGATCGACTTCATCACCTATCGCAATATTGGTAGTACCCTCGTCGTCTTTAAATTCATCTAAAGATATCCGTCCATCTGATTTATAACCTATATCGATAAACACCGTTCCCTGTATTATATTTAGAACCTTGCCCTTGACAATCTCGCCGACCTTTATCTTCCTGATGCTCTTTTCATATAACTTTTCAAAACTTTCATTTCCAACTTCTGTATTCGACCCTTCTCTGTTTATCATTCAAAAAAATACCCCTTTCAAACTATTTGTTTCATGATGAAAATCTGTCAAACATTTTAGTCTTTCAATATTTTTCAGTGTAAACCAAGTAATTTTATATACCATAAATATAATGAAAGTTCAACTATCTTTATGTTTTTACTGTAAAAAACGTAAAAACAGCGATTAAACAGATTACAATCAGATTACACCAATTAAATACATATAGAAATTAAGGGGTTAAAAATTGGCTTGCCCCGTTAAATATAAGAAAAAAAACGAGACGTCAATTGATACAACAATTACATGTATTTAGCAAGAACATAAAAAAGTAAAGGTTGTTATTTAATGGGGTGAATAATTAATTTCCAGAGGTTTTTGCAATATAAAGCCAATTTTACGCAAAATAGCGAAACCTAAAGGTTTTGGCTACATTCGTGCATAATTTGGGTTTAAGGTTGCTTGACATTGACATACTTATCTCTCTTTTCTCCTACTGCCTTGATAAACGACACCACCTCATCTATCAACCAGTCAGGCGTAGAGGCGCCAGCGGTAACACTAACCTTAGAGGCACCATCAAACCACGCTGGGTCCAGTTCGGACGCTACCTCTACATGGTATGTGCGTGGTTGAATCTCCCGGCACATATCGGCCAACCTGTTTGTGTTGGCGCTGTTCTTCCCACCAACAACAACGATACAGTCGACCTCTTTGGCTAACTCATAGCTCTCGCTCTGCCTGATGGTTGTTGCATTACATATAGTGTTAAAAACTCTAAGTTCTGTAGTCTTTTCAAGGCAATAACTTACTATTTCCTTAAGGTTTTTAATCTGTTGGGTCGTTTGCGCAACTATTCCTATCTTTTTTTTCATAGGCATGTCTTTTAGCTCATCGATTGAGGCAGCTATCATTATATCACCATCACCATAACTTAATATTCCCTTTACCTCAGGGTGCTCTTTCTCGCCAACCACAATAATAGAATACCCCTCTCTACTTAGAAGAGCCACAATTTCCTGAGATTTTTTTACAAATGGGCACGTGGCATCGATCATCTCAAGGCCTTTGTCTTGTATCATTTCTGTCTCCTGAAGGGTAATTCCGTGTGATCTTATTATAACGGTACCACCGCCAATTTCTTCAAGCCCTCTCTTTGGAATTATATGAGAGTGTTCGAGTTCTTTCACTACCTGTGGGTTATGTATTATAGGACCAAGGGTGTGTATCTCCCCTTTCCTCTTATTTGCACATTCCTGCGCCATATTAATCGCCCTCTTGACCCCAAAACAGAAACCTGCAGATTTAGCAACCAGGATCTCCATTAGATAGCTTCTCCTTTACCATTTTTAACATTATCTCAAACACCTCTTCCTTTCCGATCCTGCTAGTATCGATATAGACTGCATCTTCCGATCTTTTCAATGGTGAATAATCACGGGTTGAGTCCTTTAGGTCTCTATCCCTTATCTTCCTTAAGACCCTCTCATAATCAACCTTAACTCCCTTCTCCAGCAATTCATTATACCGCCTCAATGCCCTTACCTCATCCATGGCATCTAGATAAAACTTCACATCTGCAGATGGAAATACAACTGTGCCTATATCTCTCCCCTCCATAATTATACACCCATGACCTCCTAATCTTCTTTGTAAATCTACCAGCAAATCTCTTATTACCTTTCTTGAAGAATATTCCGAGGCAATCGGATCTACAAAGGGTTCTCTTATCCTCTCAGTTACATCATCTCCATTGACAAATATAGAACCCCCTTTAGTCATTATCTTAATGGCAGAACAGAACTTCTTTAGTCCGTTATTATCATCCGGGTTAATGCCTGCTTCGTGAGCCTTTAAAGCAACGGCCCTGTACATCGCTCCGGTATCAATATAGCTAAAACCGATCTCATTTGCTAGAAGCTTGCTTATTGATGACTTGCCTGAACCGGAAGGACCATCAACAGCCACAATAAACCTTCTCCTCATATAACAACCCTCTTTAAATAATCCATGAAATCAGGAAAGGATGTGTCGATACAGCCTGTTCCTAAAATCTCGGTAAAACCACTTGCCACCATCCCTGCTACTATAAAAGACATAGCAGCCCTGTGATCCCCATAACTCTTCACAACTGCACCGCTTAGCCCATGTCCCCCGTCTATAACCATACCATCCGGCAACTCTTCTACCCTGGCACCTAGAGATCTGAGCCCTTCTGCTATGTTAGATATTCTATCACTCTCCTTCACCCTTAGTTCAGATGCCCCTCTTATTACAGTTCTGCCATCTGCGGCTGCAGCTGCTATACATAACACTGGAAATTCGTCAATAGCCCTGGGAACGTCGTATTCTTTAATATCTATACCATGAAGCCTCGAACTCCTTACAAGGATATCTGCAACTGGCTCAGTTGACTTTTCAGATTTATTTAAAATCTCTATATTTCCGCCCATTTTAAGAAGGAGGTCAATAAACCCGGTTCTTGTAGGGTTAACACCAACTCGTTTTATCAAAAGTTCTGATTCAGGTGTTATCAGGGCAGCAACTATAAAAAAGGCTGCTGAGGATATATCTCCCGGTATACTTACCTTGCATCCTTTTAGCTGCCTCCTGCCCTTAACATACACCTTTTTATTATTGACAGCAATATCTGCTCCAAATGCGCTAAGCATCCTCTCGGTATGGTCCCTTGACTTATATGGTTCAATAAAACTGGTTTCCCCCTCGGCATAAATTCCAGCAAGAAGGACGGCAGATTTAACCTGAGCACTCGATATTGGCGAGCTGTACTCTACCGCCTTGAGATCACTTCCAATTATAGCCAGTGGAGCAAAGTTACCCCCGTCCCTTCCATATACCCTGGCACCCATAAGAGAAAGCGGATTTACGACCCTGCTCATCGGCCTCTTCCTGAGGGATTCATCCCCAGAGATAACAGAAAAAAAACTCTGACCAGCCAATAAACCCGCAAGAAGCCTCGTGGCAGTCCCTGAGTTCCCCGTATATAATATGTCGTTTGGTTCTTCCAACCCATAGAGACCTTTTCCCTCTATGATAACTTGACTGTTTTTCTTATCTATCTTGATTCCCAAACTTTTGAACGCTTCAACTGTCATAATATTATCTTCACTCCATAGAAAGCAATCTGCTTCAGTAATACCATCAGCAACTGAACCCAGGATTACTGTCCTGTGAGATATAGACTTGTCGCCGGGAACCTCAAGTTCACCCATTAACCCTTTAACGGGCTCCATTGTTATTTTATCTGGTATACTACCCTTTAACAATGTTGTCATCTCTTCAACTCGTTCTTCTTCTTTCTTGCTGTCCTTAAAGAGTCTCTTACTGTCTTAGCCTTGTTTAACTCCTGAAAAAGACCGACTGCATCATTACTCTCTACCAATCCTTTTAACTGTTCCAGTCCATCCTGAAATCGCCCGATTATGTTGAGTATCGCTTTTTTATTTAAAAGAAATATATCACGCCACATTTCAGGTGAGCTTGAGGCTATACGTGTAAAGTCCGTAAATCCACCTGCTGAATAATCCAGAATATCTTCTTCATAATCCTTAATCCTTGAAACGGTATTTACAAGTGCATAGACAACCACATGGGGGAGATGGCTTATGGCTGCAAGTATCATGTCATGTTTATCGGCATCCATAAATATTACATCAGAACCTGCCTGTCTCCACAACATTCTTATCTTTTCTAAGGCATCTTTATCTGTCCTTCGTGTAGGTGTCAAAATGCATATCCTGCCATCAAAAAGTTCTGAAAAGGCCGCATCGGAACCGGAATCTTCTGTTCCTGCTATAGGATGCCCAGCAACAAAATGGACATCCTTCGGAATAATAGATTCAGCATCATCGAGGATTGGCTTCTTAACGCTACCGACATCGGTTACTATTGCACCTCTCTTTAAATATTTAGAGATATCTTCTAATATCCTGGCGATGTTGCAAACAGGTGTTGCAAGGATTATAAGATCCGCCCCATCGACTGCGGATTTTGCGTCAAGTGTAAAATCGTCAATAATCCCACGGTTCATGGCAACCTCAAGATTTTTCACCCCCCTGCCTACCCCTGTAATGTGTTTAGCTATCTCCTTTTCTTTGAGTACCATTGCCAAAGAACCGCCGATAAGCCCAACACCGATTACCACCACCCTCTCAAAATACAGCATTACCTCTTTCTCCTATGTCCTCTACCTTAAAGTGTCCTTCCTACCGCTTCTGCAACCTTTCTCAAAACCTTCATAAGTTCATCAAATTTTTCAGGTTTAAGTGACTGTACACCATCGCAGAGGGCTCTTTCAGGGTCAGCGTGAACCTCTATGAGAAGACCGTCTGCCCCACTAGCGATGGCCGCCTTTGCAAGGGGTGGGACCATATCCCATCTTCCGGCAGCATGACTCGGATCTACTATGACAGGCAGGTGCGTTTCCTCTTTAAGGACGGGTACTGCACTTATATCAAGGGTGCTTCTTGTCGCGGTCTCGAAGGTTCTTATTCCCCTCTCACAGAGTATTATTTTATCGTTCCCCTCTGCAGCTATATATTCTGCAGACATAAGGAGCTCTTTTATCGTAGACGAAAGCCCCCTCTTTAAAAGAACAGGTTTCCTTGTCTTTCCCACCTCTGTAAGCAGTCGAAAGTTCTGCATATTCCTTGTACCAATCTGTATGATATCGGTATATTCACATATAAGTTCTAAATCCCTTGGATCCATTACCTCTGTTACAACAGGGAGACCAACCTTCTTTTTAGTGTCCAGGAGATACTTCAGCCCTTCATCTCTTAACCCCTGAAATGCATATGGCGATGTTCTTGGTTTAAATGCACCACCACGGAGGAACCTTGCTCCTGCCGCCTTTACCATGCTTGCCGTTTCCTGCAGGATCTCAAGATTTTCTATGCTGCATGGTCCTGCAATTACCTGAACCTCTCTTCCCCCTATCTTAATCCCCTCTATATCTATAATAGTATCATCTGCTTTGAATTCCCTGCTAACAAGCTTATATGGTTTTAGAATAGGCATTACCTTTTCTACACCAGGCAGTATTTCAAGGGGTTGTTCAGCCAGCACAGACTCATCCCCGATAGCTCCTATTATAGTCTTCTCCTTTCCCTCAGATACGTGGACTGCCAGACCAAGGCCCTTTATTCTGTCTATAATATGATCTATCTGCTCCTGTGTCGCATCATGTTTCAAGACGATAATCATAAAATACCTCCTGGTATTATTCTAAATTCACCAGATCTCGTAATATATCTATTATGAAAATTACAGCAATGAGCTTTCTAAGCAACAGGAATTAGGAGTTAAGAATTGGGAATTATGGATTCTTTCATTTTGACTGACACCTAATTCATTATTCCTGATTCATAATTCATTCTTTATGCTTTAATCACTCTTCTGAAGGTCTCAATGAACCTTTCATTCTCCTCGGGAAGACCAACCGTTACCCTGATATACTCGGAGAGACCATAACTATCCATTGGCCTCACTATCACCCCTTTCCTGAGGAGGCCATCATATACATCTCTACCTCGGCCGACCTTTATAAGGAAAAAATTAGCCTGGCTGGGGACACACTCAAAACCAAGATCCTTCATCTCCCTAAAGAGGCGGCTCATCTCGTTTTTATTGTTCTCTATGCTCCTCCTTAGATGTTCCTCGTCTTCCAGTGCAGCATCGGCGGCTATCTGGGCAAGTGAGTTCACATTAAACGGCTGCCTCACCTTCTGCATATAGGATATCATATCTTTGCATGCAATGCCGTAACCTATCCTCAAACCGGCAAGTCCGTATATCTTTGAAAATGTTCTGAGAATTACCGCATACCTTTTCTTTTTGATATATTCCAGGGAATTTGGAAATTCCTTATCTGTAACATACTCTCTGTAGGCCTCGTCTATCACCACTATCACCCTATCGGGCAATTTACCCATAAATCTATCGAGATCACCTCCAGTCACTATAGTGCCGGTTGGGTTGTTGGGATTGGCGACGAATACCAGCCTAGTTTTTGCTGTTACAGCTTCTGACATGGCATCAAGGTCATGGACAAGGCCCTTCAATGGGACCAGTATCGGTTTCCCTCTTGAGGCCTTGACTATTATCGGGTATACGGCAAAAGACGGATTTCCCATTACAGCCTCCTCACCAGGCCCCAGGAATGTTTTTACAACGAACTCTATTATCTCATTAGAACCGTTGCCTATAATCAGCATCTCAGGTTCGACCCTTAAATATTCAGCAAGTTTTCTCTTTAAATAGTAACAAGAACCATCCGGATACCTGTGAAGATTGCTAATGCTTTTTAATATCGCTTCTACGGCCTTCGGGGAAGGACCAAGAGGGTTCTCATTTGAGGCGAGCTTTATAGACCCCTTTATCCCATATTCCCTCTCAACCTCTTCTATGGGCTTGCCTGGTGGATATGGGGTTAATGACCTTATCTCATCTGAAACAATATCTTTCAATGATACCCCCGTTTAAATTAAGAATGAAGATTGTTCATGGTGAAGATGCCCCGCCCACAGGGCGGGGCATCTTGACAGCAAGGAAGTTTCCATTATCTTAGCACACCTTGACACCGCCTTGTAGGCGGCGTCAAGGTGTGCATCCTGTTAACTTAAGTTACAGGAATAAGCAGATTAGCTTCTTAGCTTTTTAGCTTATTAGGTTTTTAGGGAAAATAGGGAGTAGCCTAAGAAGCTACCACCTAAAAAGCTACAACCTAAATTAGTTTATTAGCTTCTTAGCTTTTTAACTTATTAGGAAAAAACAGGAGGTGTAATCCAACCTAAGAAGCTACCTCCT
>JAUXIU010000045.1 GCA_030620895.1 Deltaproteobacteria bacterium | reverse complement strand
TCGAAATATTTTATCTCGAATATCACACAGATCTTGTTATCGAGCACATCCAGAAAATCGTATTCATAGCCGAGCCTGTGATATTTTATATCAAGGCTTGAATCAACCTGTGTGGTAGCAGTATATGTCTTACCGCCAAAATCTATAGGTTGTGATATAGCCTTTTGGCCATCCCATGATAGGGGGGTATAAGCATATCTCAGCTTGTGGTTACCCATCTCAAGGGTAATCCTCCCCTCCTGGAAGTTCTCTGAATCATCCATACCGAGGTCATCAATTAGGTTTATCTCTGTACCCATAATGCCCGCTTCTGTATATTTTATTTCAGAATCCAGGCTGGAGAACCAGTAACGACCCTCAACCTTCAAAAGAGCATGGGCCGTCGATGAACTTAAGATCAAAAGAAAAATTGCCACTGCAAATATCTGCAACCTTTTCATTTAATATTTCCCCCTTTCATATTATCTTCAATCTGTTTAGTCTTAAATCAACAGGTTAATCGCCTTCCAATTGATGTGGTAAACACCGGGGATGCAGCAAGTAATATAACCAGAAGAAATCCATAAGGGGTGAAGCGGTTGTTTTTACCACGACTCATTTAAGCCTCCATCCCATCTCTGTCTTCCCAAGAACACCCGTGATAATTAACTCAAATGATATAGTATCATCCCCCAGTAAAGGTGTTTCACCAACCCCTGCATACTTCGGGAATCTAACTATATAGCCATAACTCCATAGGTCCATCTGAGGATAAAACTTCTTGATAAGGGGGCTGTCTTCATCAACACGCTTTATGTCTATAGGGTTAACCCTCTCACCTTTATCATTTTTAAGGTACAAATTCCAGATAGAATTGTTATTGTCCAGGTCATTCCATTTAGTATCATGGGTGGATACAGCCAGAAAGAACTCCTCGACAGCTTCATAATCAGCGCTCTCATCTGCTAACAGTTTGTCTTCCTGATAACTGTCCATCTCGTACCTCTTTACATATTCCCTGACATATGTCTCTCTAAATTCCCATCCCCTGTAAGTCGCATAAGCAACAAGCCTTGATTCAAACCCGTCATAAATCCTGCCTTCTCTGGTCCAGCGGTTTAAGGCCTTCGTATAACTCAATCCAGACGGTCTTAACTCTGCCTGTTTGGTGCAACCTGAGAATGCAATGAAGAATGTCAGGCAAAGAGTGATAATTAAGAATGCAAGAATCCAATCCGTCAACCGGGGACCATCATTTGCCACCATCAATTTATTACCCGGTGTATCTTTAACCCACCACATCTCTCTTCGTGAATAACGCCTTGAAGTCATACCCTGCCTCTCTTATATTCTCAGCTCCTGTTTCTTCCCTATCCACTATCGCTATTACTGACATAACCTTGAAGCCTTCATCTTCAGCCCTCTTCGCGGCCTTAATGGAAGAAGCGCCTGTCGTAACCACGTCCTCTACAATAATAACCTTTGCACCCTCTTTCAGGTTTCGCTTCCCCTCCACCCATAATCCCAGGCCGTGCGTTTTTTGCTCCTTCCTGATAATGAATGCAGGGAATGGCTTCCCCTCTATGTAGCTTAATACGGAGACAGCGGACGCTATAGGGTCTGCGCCCATTGTAAGCCCGCCAATGCCATTTATATCCAGTTCTTTTATCATTTCAAAGATTATCTTTCCAACAAGATATGCCCCTTCTGGATGAAGGGTTGTTTGGCGACAATCGATGTAAAAGTCGCTTCTCTCTCCTGAAGACAGTATGACTTCCCGTCTCTCATAAGACCTCCTTCTGATAATATCGAGAAGACGTAATCTTAGTTGACCTGGTTCTTCGTTGTTTTCCATCTAATTCTTTATTTTATTTAAAAAGCTTCAACTGTGGCAGCTTCCTCTCCTCTGGGAACTCTAAAGGATATCTGCTTGTAAAGCAGGCATCACAGAAACTGGCACCTGCATCTGATGCTGCCCTGTAAAGACCATCTATACTGAGATACCTAAGAGAATCGGATGTTATATGCTTTTTTATCTCATCTATACTATGAGTGGACGCAACAAGTTCTTGTTTTGTAGGTGTATCAATGCCATAGAAGCACGGACACACTGTGGGCGGTGAGCTAATTCTCATATGCACCTCTTTCGCACCTGCATTTCTTATCATTTTTATTATCTTCTTGCTCGTCGTACCCCTGACTAAAGAATCATCTACAACAACCACCCTTTTCCCGTCCAACACATCCCTCACCGCATTTAATTTAATCTTTACGCCAAAGTGCCTTATGGCATCTCTCGGCTCTATAAAGGTTCTGCCAATATAGTGGCTCCTTATAAGCCCGGTCTCGAAAGGCATCTCCGATTCCTCTGCATAGCCTATTGCAGCAGGAACACCGGAATCAGGTACGGGTATTACTATATCCGCATCCACAGGTTGCTCCTTTGCCAGCTCTCTGCCAAGATTCTTCCTGACAGAGTAAACACTCATCCCGAAGACATAACTGTCTGGTCTGGCAAAGTATATAAATTCGAAGATGCATGGTGTATATGGTGCTGCTTTGAAAGGCTTAAATGACCTGGAACCCTCTTTGCTAATAATTAGCATCTCACCGGGCTCTATATCCCTTACGTATTCGGCCTCAATCAGGTCAAAGGCACAAGTCTCTGATGCAACCACATATGTATCCTTAAGCCTCCCAAGCGCAAGGGGTCTGAAACCATTCGGGTCCCTTACAGCAATCATCGCCGTCTCTGTCAGCAGCAACATTGAATAGGCACCTCTTACCCTCTGTAGTGCATATATCAATCTATCGATAAAAGAACTCTCTCTATTTGTAGCAATTAGGTGGGCTATTATCTCAGTGTCCATGCTAGACTGAAATATAGAGCCATATGCCTCCAGTTCATCCCTCAGCGGTCCAGCATTTACTAGATTGCCGTTATGCGCTATTGCCATTTCTCCCATTGAATATTCAACAACGAATGGTTGGGCATTCTTCAATTGACTGCCGCCAGTCGTTGAATACCTCACATGACCTATGGCGGAACTACCTAGCAACCCCCTGAGCACACCCTCGCTAAATGCATCCGCCACCAGCCCCATTTTCTTATACGAATGGAGATATTGGCCATCGGATGAAACTATGCCGCAACTCTCCTGACCCCTGTGCTGTAATGCATGAAGGCCTAGATAGGTAATATTTGCAGCCTCAGGGTGGTCAAATACACCGAAGACACCACACTCATCCTTGTATTTATCAGATTTTTTAAACATAGCTGCTTAAATTATACCAACTATACACAACGTCATCAATAGATGCGCATACAGAGTGTTAGAACAAAGCAGACCAAGGCGCGACGAAGGCGAGGAGTGAGGCGTACTTTGTAGTACGCCGCAACGACAAGCCGAGGAGTAACGCAGGTATGCAAAGTTATGACACTCTGTATATAGCATCTTTATTGAAGGTACTCCTCAATTGTACCTTTCCATGCCTTTTTACATTCATCAACAGCCACATCGACCAACCCATTTATCCTTAATCTTCTCCCTGTGACCCTTCCTAATACGATTGGCATTATACCGTATCTGCCTGAAATAGACATAAACTTACCAACATCCTCTTTAGCAACACACACAACTATCCTCGACTGACTCTCACCAAAAAGCACTGCATCATACCTGATATCATGCCATGGCACAGTAATATCTGCACCCAAACCATCATTTGAGGATATGCTACACTCAGCCAGCGTTACTGCAAGTCCGCCTTCGGAACAATCATGCGCTGATTTTATTATACCAGCCTTTACAGCATCAAGACAAACGTTCTGTATAACCTTATCCATTTCCAAGTTTAATTTAGGCGGCATACCGCATTCAAGACCATGTACAACCTTCAAGTATTCACTCCCACCTAATTCCTCCTCTGTCCTGCCTATCAGGAGAACAATATCCCCCTCGTTCTTGAAAGAATGTGTTATATGCTGATTTATATCATCTATCAAACCAACCATACCTATAGTTGGAGTTGGATAGATAGATTTTCCTGATGTCTCGTTATAAAAACTTACATTTCCACTTATAACTGGGATGTCAAGCTTCAGGCATGCCTCACGCATCCCGGATATGCACTCCTTAAACTGCCACATGATTTCAGGTCTCTCAGGGTTTCCAAAATTTAGACAATCTGTGAGTGCCAGCGGTCTTGAACCTACCGAAACCAGATTTCTAGCGGCCTCTGCCACCGCTATTGCACCACCTGTAAAAGGATCTAAATAACAATATCTGCTGTTGCAGTCAGTTGTAATTGCAATAGCACTATTTGTCCCTTTTATACGTAAAACTGCCGCATCCGAACCAGGAAGGACAAGAGTATCAGTTCTCACCATATGGTCATATTGCCTGTAGACCAACTCCATGCTGCATATATTGGGTGATGATAACAATTGTAGAAGGACTTTGTTGTAATCATGTGGTGTTTCAATATCTTTGCTGTTGAGTTCCTGAACTTTATTCTGATAAGACGGTTTCTGGATAGGTCTGTTGTAGATCGGCACATCCTCTATTAGAGCTTTAACAGGTATCTCTGCAATAACCTTCTCCTCCTCCTTTAGCCTCAAACAACCGTCTCCTGTTACAACCCCAATTACCTTAGCGTCATGTCCCCATTTATGGAATATTCCAGTTACCTCCCTTTCTGAACCTTTTTTCACAACCACAAGCATCCTCTCCTGAGATTCCGAGAGCATAATTTCATAAGATATCATGCCTTCCTCCCTCCTAGGAACAAGAGAGACATCTAGTTCTATACCGTTACCTCCTCTGCTGGCCATCTCCACACTTGATGATGTAAGGCCCGCCGCACCCATATCCTGTATCCCTACTATATATTCGGTCTTGAAGACTTCAAGACACGCTTCTAAAAGGAGCTTCTCTATAAACGGATCTCCAACCTGTACTGTGGGCCTCTTCTCTTCACCGCCTTCACCAAATATATCCGACGCCATCGTTGCCCCGTGTATACCATCCCTTCCTGTCCTTGATCCAACATATACTACGGGATTCTCAACTCCTGATGCATTTCCCTTGAAAATCTTATCTTTTTTTACAATACCAACAGCCATTGCATTTACAAGACAATTGCCGTTATACGATTCATGAAAATACACCTCCCCTCCAACTGTAGGCACACCAATACAGTTTCCGTAATCTGCGATACCTGCCACAACACCTTTTAGGAGAGATCTTGTTCTGAGATGATCTATAGAACCAAAACGGAGAGAATTTAGAAGCGCAATGGGCCTCGCCCCCATTGTAAAGATATCCCTCAATATACCCCCAACACCTGTTGCAGCCCCCTGATAAGGTTCAATATATGATGGATGGTTATGGCTCTCTATTTTAAAAACAACTGCAAGACCATTGCCTATATCCACTATACCTGCATTCTCACCTGGCCCCTGTATTACATGGGGGGCTTCTGTAGGAAGATTCTTAAGATGGATGCGGGATGACTTATAGGAACAATGTTCGCTCCACATCACTGAAAAGATACCAAGCTCAACTAAGTTTGGTTCTCTTCCAAGTATCCCCACAATCTTATCGTACTCATCCTCTGTAATACCATGCTGAACAATAAGATCAGTAGTTATATGGTCTGTCATCTGGCAAAAACCTTAATAGAGTGCATTCCCTCACGGATAACACAAAGAAAATACGGATAAAGAAGCTTATTAATTCCCAACCTCAGCCTTCTCCTGAAGATTTAATAATATTTATTTTTTGATATTCGTGCTCATCTATATCTGCTAGCCGATTCTTAAATACGATCCTTATTAACTGACAAAATCATCTCTTCGGCCTTCTTCAATATATCTTTTTCGTTATCGTATTCAACCTTCTCTATAGCCTCGTCTATTAGAAACCATCTGCATTCATCTACTTCACTATCGTGATCTGTCACATCTCCGCCTGTAAACTCCATGAGGAAAAAATAAACTATCTTGAAGAATCTAGTTGTCTCTCCAGCCTCCTTATGACAATAGAAGTATTGTATGTAATCTATCTTCTTAATTGTTCTGCTATCGAGTCCGGTCTCTTCATTGACCTCCCTGTGTGCGGTCCTTGCTATATCTTCTCCCTTTTCTACACGACCTTTGGGGAGTTCCCATACCTTTCCGCCCTTTACCGCAATTAAGGCTATCTCAACCTTATCAGCTACCTGACGGAAGACCACGCCACCGGATGAGATCTGCTGGACTGTCCTCACAGAAGCAGTCCTTCAAAATTACAGAACCAAAATAACATTCTTTCAGAGTCAAGATACCCCGCCCACAGGGCGGGGCATCTTGACAGCAAGGAAGTTTCCATTATCCTAGCACGCCTTAACCCCGCCTACAAGGCTGGGCTTACGGCGTGCATCCTGTTAACAAATAATTTATTGTATCAAATGGAAGAGATTGCTACCCAGAATATAAAGTTGCTGTTGGCTTTGCTGAAAGAGGATATTGATGATAATTTTTCCAGTTAACAATTTGGAAGTATGGTATTATTTCTGGCAGCTCATCGAGCGGTATAATTCCCGCCTCAACCTTCATAAGAGCATCTTTTATCATGGGCACCATCCCCTGCTCAAGTGCCCTGCTAAACATCTCACCAAATTCTGCCTTCTCAACTATCAATCGCTTACTCTCCATATCTAAAAACCAGAACTCTAACACACCTACCCTGCCCTTATGCCCCCTGTATTCACATAATTCACAGCCGGTACTCTTATGGAATACAAGACCAGATGGGACTCCATATGGATAGAATGCCTCAAGAAGCCCTTTGGTTGGTCTATATTCCTTCTTACAATCGGGGCAGTTCTTCTTAGCAAGCCTCTGGGAGATGACGGTAAGAAGTTCTGCCGCTATTGTACTCGGGTTCAGACCAATATCTAACAACCTCTGGACTGACTCAACGGTATTATTGGTATGTAGTGTTGAAAAAACCAGATGACCGGTCTGGCTCGCTCTCATAGCTTCAATTGCGGTTTCATAGTCTCTAATCTCACCGATTAACATTATGTCGGGGTCCTCCCTCAAGAAAGCCCTCGTTGCTTGTGCAAAATTATAATCTATCTCCTCTTTAACCTGCGCCTGTTGAATCCTCTCAATGGCGTACTCTACAGGGTCTTCTACTGTGACTATCTTTTTTCTTAAATCCTTACTCAATAAACTCAGGGTGGAATATAGTGTTGTCGTCTTGCCGCTTCCGGTAGGTCCAGTCAGCAATATAAGACCTGAAGGGTTTTTTATCAGTCTCTCGTACCTAACCAATACATCCTGGGAAAAACCAAGTTCATGCAGATCAAGTAATGGGCTGGATTGGGCCAATACCCTTATTATAATATTTTCACCATGGAGAGTTGGTTGTGTCTGGATCCTGAAATCATATACACCGCCATCTCTTGTCTTTTTTCTAAACCTACCGCCCTGAGGCAATCTCCTTTCTGCAATATCAAGATTGGACTGCACTTTCAGAACATTTGTAATACCACCAGAGTTATTCTTACTGACCCCAAGATAGTTGATATCATATAGCGTGCCGTCTATTCTGAAACGCACAAATACATCCTTCTCGTAGTTTTCTAGGTGTATATCACTGGCCTTCCTCTTGATCGCCTCTAAGAGAAGGTTACTGGTTATCTTCTGATATCTCTTAGTAAGTGTCCCTATCTCCTCAACTGCAATTGGGG
>JAUXIU010000116.1 GCA_030620895.1 Deltaproteobacteria bacterium | reverse complement strand
GCCGGCTGTCCAAGCTCTCAGATTACGCTGGCTATGGGTATAGAAAAGGCTATAATAGAAGATGTTCCTGAGGTAAAACAGGTTCTCTCTGTTTAAAAAATCATCGTATTAAAGCGAAGGGCTCAGAATTTTTTTTTCATGAGCCCTTCGCTTTGAGGATTTTACTGCGGCAGGTATTTATTCATGGGAGGGGTTGCGGTGAGAATTCAATTGAAATTTTGAATGGCTTTAGTGTCATTCATTCCGGCAAGTAATGTGTCCTATTTCATAACTGAAGAATGTATCGTCTGTGGAGTATGCCTTCCTGAGTGCCCGGAAGGTGCAATAAGTGAAGGTGAGCCTTATATCATCGACCCAAAGCTCTGCACAGACTGTAACGCATGTGCCGAGGTCTGTCCTGTAGATGCCTGTAAACCAAACTTATGATCATTAAAAACCATTTAGTCAGGAGTGTCTTATTATGAGCAGAATAACTGTATGGTTCATTAAATGTGCTATGGTCTATTTCCTTCTGGCAATCTCCTTAGGGGTTTATATGGTCGCATCGGGAGGCCTCTATCCTTATTTACCGATACACGCTCACTTCAATCTCCTTGGCTGGATGAGCATGATGATATATGGTGTTTCATACCATATACTTCCACGCTTCAGTGGCAGACCCCTCTGGAGTGATAAACTGGCCGAGGCGCACTTCTGGCTTGCCAATATCGGTCTTGTAGGCATATCTGCAGGTTGGATATTAAAATACATTGATGGGGGCCATACAGTGTTGCTGATATTCTCACTTATTGAGGCATTGGCCATTATCTTTTTTGTGATAAATATGTTTAAGACGATTAAAAGCACTCCACCAATAAAGGCAACCTGATCCACCATTCCGATAGTATCTGTAATACCAATCCACAAGACGCCTTAAAGACTGGATCAGTAATTTACATAAGGAGGTGTAATAGATGTCGGAACAAAAGATTACAAAAGATATGAGCATAGGCGAAGTATTGGAAAAATATCCTGCTACAGAGAAGGTCTTCGTAAAGTTCTTTGGAAACGGTTGCTTCACCTGTCCAGGCGCCAAGATGGAGAATATAGCATTTGGTTCTACAATGCACAACATCGATGCGGATGTCGTGGTAAATGAACTCAATGAGGCAATAGAAGGGCAATAATGGAGGTGATATAGAGATGGCTGATGATAAGGTTTCAAAAGTCGATATAGTAAATAATGTTATCAAGCTATATCCAAATACCATAGGTGTATTCAACGACTTCCATATAGATTCATGCTGCGGTGGAGCCACCAGCATAGAGGAGGCGGCCTTAAGGGACAAGGCGGATACTGAGGCACTTATTAAGAGGCTCAATGAGGTGGCCAATGCAGGTAATTGATACAAACAAGCTCAGGCGATTCTCCAAAGAAGGCTTTCAACCCCAGATACTCCATGCATCCCCGGGGCTAAAGGTCCCGCTCATATGTATGGAGGACGGGCAACTGATACCTCCCCACCCAGGGGGAATCGGGGTATTCTATGTTATTGAGGGTAAGGCCATCTTTACCATAGGCGACGAGAGAAGAGAGGTGGAAGCCGGTTCCGTTGTAATCGCTCCAAGCGGGGTAAAAAGAGGGGTTGAGGCAATGGGGAGGCTGGTAATGATAGCATTTCATTCAACATGAATAGAAGAGTTGTTTAGCGAATATTCTCAAAGTCGGTTGACAGGAAGGAGAAGGGTTTGACAGAAGAAACTAATATAACTCAGGCCATGGTGCTTGATGCATTGCGTAAAGTGATGGACCCTGAACTCGGCAAAGACCTCGTAACACTGAATATGATAAAGGACATAAAGATCGAGGCTGCTAATGTAGCATTCAGCCTTGTACTCACAACACCTGCCTGCCCTTTGAAAAAAGAGATTACTGAAGCTGCAAGAAATGCGGTGCTCGCCATACCAGGCATTAATGAGGTCATAGTAGAGACAAAGTCTGATGTCCCTATCTCCAGAAGGATTCCAGACAAGGCGCCGATACCTAATGTTCGTAATACCATTGCCGTGGCAAGCGGCAAGGGCGGTGTGGGTAAATCAACCGTTGCAGTAAATTTAGCCCTGGCACTTGCGAAAAGCGGGGCAAGGGTAGGCCTTCTTGATACCGACATATACGGCCCAAGCATACCCATGATGATGGGGATAAAGGAACCCCTCAAGACAACAGAAGGTGAAAAACTGATACCGGTAACAAATCACGGTATAAAACTTGTATCGGTAGGTTTCATGCTCGATGAGGAAACACCTCTTATATGGAGGGGCCCCCTGGTCATGCAGCTTGTAAAACAGTTCCTTACAGGTGTGGTATGGGGTGAATTGGACTATCTGGTAATCGATCTTCCGCCGGGAACAGGGGATGCACAACTAACCCTCGTCCAAACTATACCATTGACAGGGGTCATTGTAGTCACAACCCCACAGGACGTTGCATTAATAGACGCACGGAGGGCCATAAAGATGTTTCACCAGGTTAATGTACCCATACTTGGTATAGTAGAGAATATGAGCTTCTTTCAGTGCCCACACTGTGGAGAGAAGACGAATATATTCAGTCAAGGCGGTGGAGAGAAGACGAGCGAGAGATACCAGGTAGCCTTCCTTGGCAAGATACCTATAGACACCCAGATAAGGGAGGGCGGTGACACAGGAAGACCGATAGTTGTATCAGAGCCGTCATCGCCGCAGACAGGGACCTTTATAGATATCTCAGAAAAGGTGGCTGCAAAGATAAGTGTTCTAGACTTATCAGAAAATCAGTCCGAGACCCTGATTAATGAATGAATAAAAAACCCTTAAAGATAATACCACCACTGGTCATAAAAGAAAAAAAGACCTCCCCATATGATATAACCGTCTGCAGGGCCGGCAAGAGCGGCTGTATCCATGCCCTTATAAACCCAAAGACCATATCTGAAAAGATAGAGAAGGCACTTGATGAACTCGGTCTCGGGGAACATATCATGTCCAGGGTACAAAAGAGATTATTATACCACAGGAGGTTTAAGGTTACCCTTGCGGGATGTCCAAACTGCTGTCCCCAGCCACAGATAAAGGACTTTGGAATAAGCGGCCAGGCAATACCTGCCGTCACAGAGAATCCGTGTACAGAGTGCATGAAGTGTGTCAAGATCTGCAAGGAGGAGGGGGCTGTAGTGGTAGAGAACGCCATGCCTGTATTTGATTATGACCTCTGTGTATTCTGCGGCGACTGCGAAAGGGTATGCCCCACGGGTACTATAGAGAACAAGAAGGTCGGGATACGTGTAATGGCAGGCGGCAGATTAGGAAGGCACCCGCAACTGGCCAAGGTTCTCAAAGAGATGGCGGACGAGGACTATGTCCTCGTAGCACTTAAAGAGATGGTAGAGAAGTATATCCAGGGGCTCCCCCCATTCAGAAAGCGGAAATATTAGTGTTCTTTCCAAATTGAAAACTGCATCAGTGTCCGAATGAGCTTCCGGATAGAGACTAGTGCAGCCTTTTCATCTTCAAATCATAGCATCTGTAGGCCAGTTCAATAAGCTCGGGATAACCCCAGTTTCCCTGATCCGTAAGGCGGCTGGCCGGTTGGAGAGGGACCGCATCAACCCCAAGATATGCCCCACTTATCGCCCCGGCCATGGCAGCAGTTGTATCCACATCTCCACCCACAGCAATTGCAGTACAGATAGTCTCCCAATAGTCCTCAGGCGACCTCAAGAAGGAGTATAGACTCCAGAGTACACTTGGTATAACAAACGGCGATATCCCCTCCCATCTATCCATACCACTACTATTGAAACCTGCTTTGGAGATAAAAGAAACTGCCTCATCGGGGGGCAATGAAATCCATTCGCTGAGTTGCCGGATAAGAGAGGCAACGGACCCTTCGATCTTCTCTACCCACTTACCGAGCTGGGTAAGGAATCCATCTCTATCAATCACTCTGCTCGTAATTGCCAGTGCAACACCACCGGCGATTGCAACAGCACCTGCCGAGCACCTTCTATCTCGATGAGTAATTCGGCCCTGATCGTCTGCTGCCTGAATAAGCCCCTCCGGGTCATCAAAGAATAACAACCCTATGGGACCTGCCCTCATAGCACTGCCGTTGCCAGCCGATGGGGGAGGTGTTCCTGCCTCCTCCCAGGTGATACCCTCTGCCAGACGCCGCGCCGCCTCAGACGTAGCCCTCCCCCGGCCGACTATCCTTCCCTCTCTGAATATGGCACAGATGCGGTCGGC
>JAUXIU010000053.1 GCA_030620895.1 Deltaproteobacteria bacterium | reverse complement strand
CCACAATACTTGATATGACCCTTAGAGAAATAGAGAGGGTTTTGTATTATGAACACTACATCGTTATCAATCCCAAGGATACCGAGTTGAAGAATGCCGAACTCTTAAGCGAAGAGAGATATATAAAAGCTGTTGAAAAATATGGTCCTGATGGATTTGTTGCTGAAATGGGTGCCAGTGGGGTACGCGAGTTGCTTAAAAGGATAGATCTCAATGAATTGTCATCCACTATCAGGGCTGAGATGCAGAAAACTACATCTGAGGCCAAAAAGAAAAAATTGGTTAAGAGGCTTAAGATAGTAGATTCCTTCAGGCTCTCTGGGAATAGACCTGAGTGGATGATTTTAGAGGTTATACCTGTTTTACCCCCTGACCTGAGACCATTGGTTCCTCTGGATGGTGGTAGGTTTGCAACATCTGACCTGAATGATCTTTACCGCAGGGTTATAAACAGAAATAACAGGTTGAAGAGGCTTATGGAACTAAATGCCCCTGATATAATTATAAGAAATGAAAAGAGGATGCTCCAGGAGGCGGTAGATGCACTCTTCGATAATGGCAAGAGAGGCAGGGTCATTACAGGACAGAACAAACGTGCCCTTAAGTCTTTAAGCGATATGATAAAGGGTAAAGGTGGAAGGTTCAGACAGAATCTTCTAGGAAAACGGGTTGATTATTCCGGGCGTTCCGTTGTTGTCGTAGGGCCTGATCTTAAGTTGCATCAATGTGGGCTTCCAAAGAAGATGGCACTTGAACTCTTTAAGCCATTTATATATCAAAAACTGGAAGAGAAGGGATACGCGACCACCATAAAAAGCGCCAAGAAGATGGTAGAAGCGGAGAGGTCTGAGGTTTGGGATGTCCTGGATGAGGTTGTAAAGGAACATCCTGTATTGTTGAATAGGGCGCCTACCCTTCATAGACTTGGGATCCAGGCTTTTGAGCCGATTTTAATAGAAGGTAAAGCAATACAACTCCACCCACTAGTTTGTACAGCTTTTAATGCAGATTTTGACGGCGACCAGATGGCTGTCCATGTGCCTTTGTCTATAGAAGCACAGGCGGAGTCCAGGATACTAATGATGTCCACAAACAATATACTTTCTCCGGCAAATGGCAAACCTGTAATCGTTGCAACTCAGGATATAGTGCTTGGTATTTATTACCTTACTAGAGAGAGATTCGGTGTCAAGGGAGGAGATAAGCTATTCTCTTGTTTTGATGAAGTGAGAGTTGCCTATGACGCCGGAGAGGTTCATTTGCAGGCGCCTATAAAGGTCAGACTGAATGGGAATAAGTTAAATACTACAGTTGGTCGTATTCTGCTTTATGAGGTTGTGCCTCAAGAGATTTCTTTTGACCTGGTAAACAAGGTTATGGATAAGAAGGAGCTGGCCAATCTAATAGAAGTGTGTTACAGGAAGGCCGGAAGCAAAAAAACTGTAATACTTGCTGATCAATTAAAGAACATTGGTTTTAAATATGCCACAAAAGCTGGGATATCGGTCTGTATGGATGATATGAGGATCCCTGGCACTAAACCAGCTCTTTTGAACAAGGCATATGAAGATGTTCAGGAGATTCAAAGGCAATACAACGAAGGGCTTATTACAGATGGAGAGAGGTACAATAAAGTTATTGATATTTGGGCACATACCACGGAGGCAGTAGCAGGGGAGATGCTTAAGGAGCTTGGTACAGATACTGTAAGGGGAGAGGATGATAAGTTAAAGAAAGTGCCGAGTTTTAATTCCATATTTATGATGGCGGATTCAGGTGCTAGAGGGTCATCACAACAAATAAGACAGCTGGCAGGCATGAGAGGTCTTATGGCAAAACCCTCGGGAGAAATCATAGAAACACCTATTGCAGCTAACTTCAGAGAAGGTCTTACAGTTCTTCAATATTTTATATCAACACATGGTGCCAGGAAAGGCCTGGCTGACACAGCATTGAAGACCGCCAATTCAGGCTATCTAACAAGAAGGCTTGTGGATGTGGCACAGGACGCAATAATATCGGAAGAAGACTGTGGTACCCTTGATGGAATATACATATCCTCTCTTATTGAGGGCGGTGAGATAATAGAACCTATCGGTGAGAGGATTCTTGGAAGAGTTGCCCTGGAAGATGTAATTGACCCATTTACAAGCATGGTACTTGTTAAGGCAAATGAAGAGATTAACGAGGAGAAGGTATCCAGAATAGAAGACTCTGGGATTGAGAAGGTAAAAATAAGGAGTGTTCTCACCTGTCGTAGCAGAAGAGGTATATGTGTCGGATGTTATGGGAGAGATCTTTCGCGAGGAAAGATGGTTGAGTTGGGGGAAGCTGCTGGAGTTATTGCAGCCCAGTCCATTGGAGAGCCAGGTACACAGCTCACCATGAGAACTTTTCATATTGGGGGTACTGCTAGTAGAAGAGCAGAACAGACAGCCATGGAGTCTAGGCACGGTGGAATCGTTAAATTTAGCAACCTTCAATGTTCTATAAACTCCTCAGGTGAAAATATAGTTATGAATAGAAACGGCGAGATATCTATTCAAGATGAACAGGGCAGAGATAGGGAGACAAATTCACTTATATACGGTGCAAGGTTGAGAGTTAAAGATGGGCAGAAGGTAGAAAGTGGAGCCATACTCGCCGAATGGGATCCATATACAATACCTATCTTAACGGAAGCAAGTGGAATGGCAAAGTTTGGGGATATTTATGAGAACAAAACCATGAGGGAGCAGGTCGATGAGGTTTCAGGTCTTTCCAGCAAGATGATAGTAAACTTTAAGGAGGGAGACTTAAGACCTAGGATTTCAATAAAAGGTGAATCTGGAAAAACAGAAAAGATACGTGGCACATCAATAGCGGCAAGATACCTGCTCCCTGTTGGCGCTATAATCACGATTAATGAGAATGATGTTATCAAGACGGGTGATATTATAGCCAAGATAACTCGTGAAACGACCAAGACAAGGGATATAACCGGCGGCCTGCCAAAGGTAGCTGAATTATTTGAGGCGAGAAAACCAAAGGACTGTTCTGTGATATCAGAGATTGATGGTGTTATATCATTTGGAAAGATTACAAAGGGGAAACGAAAGGTTGTTGTTACACCTGATATTGGTGAACCAAAAGAGTACCTTATACTAAAAGGAAAACACATAAGTGTAAGGGAAGGTGACAGTATAATGGCAGGTGAGCCTTTAATGGATGGTTCTGTTAATCCCCATGATATATTGAGTGTTCTTGGCGTGAAAGAGCTGGCTAAGTACCTCGTGGATGAGGTACAAGAGGTCTATCGTTTACAAGGGGTGAAGATAAACGATAAACACATCGAGACAATTGTCAGGCAGATGTTAAGGAAAGTTAAGATAAAGGACGCCGGTGATACAAACCTGTTGTTAGGTGAACAGGTAGAGAGATATATCTTTGAAGATGAGAATGAGAGGATTATTTCAAAGGGCAAAAGACCTGCAGTTGCTAATCCGCTCCTTCAGGGTATAACAAAGGCATCGCTTTCAACCGAGAGCTTCATTTCTGCAGCATCCTTCCAGGAAACCACGAAGGTGTTGGCAGAAGCAACAATAAGCGGGAAGATGGATTTTCTAAGAGGGCTTAAAGAAAACGTTATAATGGGAAGACTTATTCCGGCGGGGACAGGTTTTCATGGCTACAAATCAGTGGTAGCGAATGTTAAGAAAGTGATTGATGATTTTGAGGTTCCTGAGAGTGAAGAAATCAAGACATCAGAAGATAGCATTGCGTTAACCCAACAATAACCTTGACAATTAAAGCGATGGCAGATAGAATATTAGAATTTGCTAATTATAGAAGGCTAGGAAGGTGGTTTTGATATGCCGACGATAAATCAGTTGGTCAGGAAGGGTAGAAGGTCTATTAAAAAGAAGACAACATCCCCTGCTCTGGCAAGGTGCCCTCAGAAGAGGGGTGTGTGTGTAAGGGTTTATACAACAACACCTAAAAAGCCAAATTCAGCATTAAGAAAGGTAGCAAGAGTTAGGCTGACTAACGGTATGGAGGTAACTTCCTATATACCGGGAGAAGGTCATAACTTACAAGAACACTCGGTTGTTCTTATCAGGGGTGGAAGGGTAAAAGATCTTCCTGGAGTTAGGTATCATATCGTTAGGGGGACCTTGGATACCGTAGGAGTACAGGATAGGAAACAAGGACGTTCAAAATATGGTGTAAAGAGGGCGAAGTAGTCACGGATTGCCGCATTCGTTAATCGTGTATCGTGGATCGTTGTTCGAGTTACGATAAACAATACACGAACCACGGCTCACGAAATACGCAACCCGTAACTCGTAACCCACAACTCGTAACTCGCAACTCGTAACCCGATACACTGGAGATTAGATGCCTAGAAAAGGGAATATACCAAGGAAGGATATTACACCTGATGCAAGGTATAATGACATTGTTGTAGCGAGGCTTGTTAGAACTATAATGAGAGATGGTAAAAAGAGTATAGCAGAGTCTATAGTTTATAGCGCATTCGATCTGGTTGAAACACGTAGCAAGGATGATCCACTAAAAGTTTTCAAGAAGGCCGTTGATAATGTTAGACCCGTCCTTGAGGTAAGGTCCCGCAGAGTCGGTGGTGCTACCTATCAAGTTCCGATGGAAGTGCGGCCCGAGAGAAAACTCTCCCTGGCACTGCGATGGATGGTAAGTTACGCAAAGGGGAGAGAAGGTAAGACGATGTTTGAGAAGCTGGCCTCTGAGATCCTTGATGCCGCTAACAGGAAGGGTGGTTCAGTAAAGAAGAAAGAAGAGGTTCATAAGATGGCAGAGGCAAATAAGGCCTTTGCCCATTATAGATGGTAGGACGTCTGAAGTGTTGATTTTAGTGAAACAGCTCCATGTCTTACAAATGATTCTATACAGAGCGTCATAACTTTACATACCCGACCCACACTTCGTGTGGGTGCTTCGGCTCGTCGTGCCTTGGTCTGCTTTGTTCTGACACTCTGTATGCGCATCTATTTATTTATGACGTTGTGTATAGAAAGTTTGATTCATTGCTGTTTTTATTGGGGGGTCTTAAAATATTGGCAAGAAAGATACCGTTAGATAGGATAAGGAATATCGGAATAATGGCGCATATTGATGCAGGTAAGACCACTACTACAGAGAGGATACTCTATTATACCGGTGTAACCTATAAGATAGGCGAGGTCCATGATGGGACAGCTGTTATGGATTGGATGGAACAGGAGAGGGAGAGGGGAATAACAATAACCTCTGCCGCTACCACATGTGTCTGGAAGGATTATAATATTAATATTATCGATACGCCAGGACATGTGGACTTCACAATTGAGGTAGAAAGGTCTTTAAGGATTCTGGATGGTGCGATAGGGGTCTTCTGCTCTGTTGGTGGTGTAGAACCGCAAAGTGAGACGGTCTGGCGTCAGGCAGACAAATACAGAGTTCCTAGAATTGCATTCGTTAATAAGATGGATAGGATAGGAGCGGATTTTTTTAGAGTTGTTTCAATGATGGAAGATAGGCTGAATACAAAACCTGTTGTTATGCAACTTCCCGTCGGTGCTGAGGATGATTTTAGGGGTGTAGTCGATATAGTTACACAAAAGGCGGTGATATGGGATGAATCAACCCTTGGGGCAAAGTTCAGATATGGGGATATACCTTCGGACATGAAGGATCTATTTCATGAATATAGAGAAAAACTCATAGAAGCGGCAGCTGATTATGACGAAGCTTTGATGGAAAAATATTTGGATGGTAAGGATATATCCGAAAGTGAGCTGAAAAAGGCCATTCGAAAGGGCACGATAAATATGTCTATTACACCTGTCTTACTTGGTTCAGCGTTTAAGAATAAAGGGGTTCAAACTCTATTAGATGCAGTTGTCGAATATCTACCATCTCCTTTGGATATTCAGACCATTAGAGGTATTAATCCGAGAACTCAAGAAGAAGAAGGAAGGGAGACAAGTGATGACGAGCATTTTTCTGCACTTGCATTTAAGATAGCAAATGACCCTTTTGTTGGTCAGCTTACATTTATAAGAGTATATTCGGGTGTTTTACAGTCGGGCTCGTATGCTTATAATTCTGTTAAACGAAAGAAGGAGAGGATAAGCAGGCTGGTAAGGATGCACTCGAACAAAAGAGAGGATGTGAAAGAGATACATGCCGGTGACATAGTTGCAGTTGTAGGTTTGAGAAACACAAAGACTGGAGATACAATATGTGACGAAGCAAAACCCATCATATTGGAATCAATGGATTTTCCTGAGCCTGTAATAGGCGTCGCCATAGAACCAAAGACCAAGGCTGATCAGGAAAAACTAGCTACAGCTTTACAGAGACTTGCAATTGAGGACCCATCCTTCAGAGTAAGGATAGATGAGGAGACTGGTCAGACCATCATCTCGGGTATGGGTGAACTACATCTGGAGATAATAGTCGACAGGATGTTAAGAGAGTTTAAGGTAGAAGCCAATGTTGGTATGCCTCAGGTAGCATACAAGGAGACTATAACGCGGAAGGCAGAATCTGAGGGCAAATATATACGCCAAACAGGTGGGCGTGGTCAATATGGCCATGTATGTCTGAAGTTAGAGCCGCAGGAGACTGGCAAGGGTTTTGAGTTTGTAAATAATATTGTGGGTGGTGTGATTCCGAAAGAATATATATCGGCTGTTGAGAAGGGTGTAGTGGAGGCTGCGGAAACAGGAGTCATGGCTGGATACCCTATAATGGATGTAAAGGTTACACTCTTTGATGGTTCTTATCATGATGTTGATTCATCTGAGATGGCATTCAAGATCGCTGGTTCTATGGGATTCAAAGATGCAGTGAAGAAGGCAGAACCGATACTTCTTGAACCGGTGATGTCAGTCGAGGTTGTTACTCCCGAACAGTTTATGGGTGATGTAATAGGCGATATAAATTCAAAGAGGGGAAAGATTCTCTCTATGGAAGCTCGTGGAAGTGCCCAGGTGAGATCATCACAGGTGCCTTTGGCAAATATGTTTGGTTATGCTACCGATATTAGGTCCCTGACACAGGGAAGGGCAACATTTACGATGCAATTTTTACATTATAAAGAGGTTCCTTCTTCTATATCTGAAGAGGTGGTAGCCAAGGTTCAGGGATAAACGGCATGCAGATGAGCGGATGTAATATTTGGAGCTGAGGATTTATAAGGGTCAAGGTATATTCGAGAGCGGACGGATTAAGGGAGCAAACAAGAAACCAGGAGGAAGATATGAGCAAGGCTAAATTTGAGAGGACGAAGCCTCATATTAATGTAGGGACGATAGGTCATGTTGATCATGGCAAGACTACACTGACT
>JAUXIU010000030.1 GCA_030620895.1 Deltaproteobacteria bacterium | reverse complement strand
CTTTTGATTGGTGTTTAATTTGAATGCTGTGATTCAGAACTTTTAAGGCGTTATCCCATTGGGCATAAGCTTTTATGGTATTATAAAGAATATCACCGTCGTTAAATCGACAAGATGCAATAGCATCAGCAAATGCTTCAGGAACCGCCCATAAAAAGCCTGAGTAAAACTCCATATTAAAATAGGCTGGGACTTTTTTAAATTGCTCGGAACCGCTATCCTTCATAAGGCACCACTCCTTATCAATGTTTTTATTAGCCTATAAAATATTGAAACAGGGGTTATCCAAGAGAGCTTTTGTATCATTATTGTCAACAGATTTCTTTATTTCTATACTTTTAGCACAAGGTTTAAACAAGGTCAACAAACACAGAGACTTACTTTTTACTTAATGTTGGAGACGGCGTTTGAACTTACGAGCTATTGCTGTTATACTTTTTTAGACGATCTGATAGATCGCTCAAACAATCTCAAGGAGGCAATTTCACTATATCCCGGAGACTTAAAAGAGGTGTAAGGGAACTCCTTTCCAGAGAGAAAGGAACCATATACAAGAAATGGGGGGAGAAGGTCCGCGTATGTCTCATCTATCCAAATACCTATTCTCTTGGCATGAGCAACCTCGGTTTTCAGACAGTATACCGCCTGTTAAATAATAATGAGAGTGTTGTATGCGAAAGGGCGTTCCTTCCATACAAAGAGGATATAGATGAGTATATTCGCACCTCTACAAGGCTCTTCTCATTAGAATCACAACGCTACCTAGGTGAATTTGACCTCCTCGCATTCTCCATCTCATTTGAAGAAGATTTTCTAAACATCCCAAAAATCCTTAAACTCGCAGATATCCCATTTTTTTCCAAAGAGAGAAGGTTACATTATCCATTTATAATGGCAGGTGGTGTAGCAGTCTCATTGAACCCCGAGCCGATAGCAGAATTAATGGACATATTTACAATAGGTGAGGGCGAAGGATTTATTCCGGATTTTGTAGATGTCTTTAGAGGATGGGGAGCAAAGGGGGCTAAAACTAAGACAGGTCTTTTAAAGGAACTGGCGTCTCTAGAGGGTATATATGTGCCAGGCCTCTATCATGTTGAATATGATGGTCATAGGATAAAAGATTTTATATCTACAGAGGGGGCACCTGAAAAGGTTAAGAAGGTTATGGCAAAAAACCTTGATCTCTATCAAACCCCTGAGAGCTTCATTACGACACCGGAGACCGTGTTCAGTAATACCTACCTTCTGGAGGCAGAAAGGGGTTGTGGCAGGGGTTGCAGGTTTTGTGTCGCAGGCTTTATATACCTTCCTCCAAGGGAGAGGGATGTTGAGGGAATTAAAGAAAGTGTCTTGAGGGGGATGGGGATAACTGGCAAGGTTGGACTTGTAGGTGCAGCGATATCGGAATATTCTGGACTGAAAGAGGTGCTGAAACTTGTTGCCAGGAATAATGGCGAGGCCACATTATCTTCCTTAAGGCTCGATATGATAGATAAGGATCTGCTAGATCTTCTGAAGAAGGTGGGTTATGGGACAATAACCATTGCACCTGAAGCTGGTTCTGAAAGGCTCAGGGATGTTATAAATAAGGGTATAGATGATAAGGATATTATAAATGCCGTTTCCACAATAAGAGATGCAGGTTTTCACAGAATAAAACTGTATTTCCTTATTGGTCTGCCTACAGAAAGGAAAGAGGATATAGATGCCATCGTAGACATCACTCGCAGGATAAGGGGTGTTATGAGAAAAGGCGTGATTACACTCAGCATAAATCCTTTTATCCCGAAACCCTGGACACCATTCCAGTGGTGTTCATATGAGAAGACTAAAAAGCTGGAGGAAAAGCTTTCCTATTTAAAAAAAGAGACTATAAAGATAAAGGGGGTGAAACTCAAGGCATATTCACCAAGGATAGGTTACATGCAGGCCGTCCTCTCCAGGGGAGACAGGAGAGTTTCAGAGGCAATAGTAAAGGGATTTGATGATAGCTGGAGCACTTTGTTGCGTGGTGCAATAAATACAGATTATTTTGTATACAGGGAACGAGCTTTTGGTGATAGATTACCGTGGGATTTTATAGATCACGGCATAAAGAAGGACTATCTGTGGAAGGAGTACCAGAGGTCATTAAAAGGAGAGCGCACCCCGCCTTGTGATGTTGGCAGGTGTATAAGGTGTGGTGTATGTAAATGATCGTTGGTTTTCGATTGGCAGTCAAGATACCCCGCCTACAAGGCGGGGCTTACGGCGTGCATCCTGTTGTATAAAACTTTAGAGAGATAGTCTTCTTACGGTAGGTTTGATCTTAAACTGCCGATTGCGGAACTTATCTTATGGAAAAGGAGGGGGATACCACCAATAAGGGTCATCAGGGTATAAATAGGGATCATAAGGGAAAAATGGCTCATAATAAAATGGGTCATAGAAATACGGAGGATAATAACTCCAGGGTGGCAAGGGTTCATAGTGGGTTTCTTCTAATGGATTGAATATTCTAATCTGTAAAGGTTTTAAAAGAGGGTATATATAATCTGCCTCGCCTATCTTCTGAAGCCTAGTACCCAGTATAATACCTGCAACAGTTATCTCTTTATCCTGTTTATATATTGCAACATCCAGATAGCCTTCGGCCTTTATCAGAAATCTCCCTGAGGATTGATTGCTAGACTTGATCCTGTCTCTTAGGTTCAGGGGTGCTTGGAGTACTTCAATTGTTGTGTTTTCTTTAAAGTTCTTTGAGGAGATAATAACACCTCCCCAGATGACCTTTTTTCCTATGTATGCATCTGGGTTTGCCTGAACAATCGGGATGGTTATTGTTCTATCAATCTCCCGTCTTATATCCTTGGAGATGACCGAACAACCTGCTATGAAGAGCATTAAGAAGAAAAGAAATTGCTTCATAAAATATATTCTAACGGTGGAGCGACATAATGTCAATTCCCCCTCTGTAATAGACAAGCCGTTTCACTTGACACCATGGTATGTCGTGTGAAAAGATATTTTGGTTTCAAATATGTTTTTACTGCAAAAAGCGTAAAAACAAAGAAATCTGTGTAATCTTTTAAAAATCGACTTGCCCCTTTAGAAAGATGAGGAGAAAAGAGAAATTACAATATAAAACTTTACAGGTCTTTATAAGAGTACAAAAACAAAGGTTGTTATCTAACGGGGCGAATAATCAGTTTCCAGGGGTTTTGGCGAAACAAAATCATCGCATTGCGTATTGCGTCGTTTGTAGATCGTGATTTGTGGTTCGATTAACGATTCACGATTCACGAAATTTAAGGGGGGGGTAAGACATGCTTTCGAATTATTTAACCGATGTAAAGGCAAGGGTCGAGGCCGATAAGGAGATAACGCAGAAGGAGAGGGATACATTTATTGAGCTTGTTGAATCAAAGCTGAACGAGAGATTTGAAAGGTATCACTGGAATGCCAACATACACGGTATTGTGATACGGTTGATTACAAATTCATTTCATCTCTATGACTTCTGGGTAGAGAACTGGTACCCAGGGCCGAGGACACATTCTTTGCTGCCCCATGGGTATATATATGCAGTAAATGGGGTTGGTGGGCATGAACCACATGCCTACTATCACCATGAGTCGAAGACGGCCATATTTATTAATACTGAATACTACGGTCAATGCAAGAGCTGGGCCCTTGGGATAGCTGCAGATACGCTTGAGACACAGCACAACATCCACTCCATACATGGGGCATGTGCAATTGTGCAGGGTAAGGGTATTATCATCATAGCACCGACTGGTACAGGAAAGAGTACTCACACATGGGGACTCATGCAGTATCCCGATGGAAAGATACACTCAGACGACTGGATATTCTTACAGTACAAGAAAGGCCTTGCAATGGCAGATATATCTGAGAGGAAATTCTATCTGAGGACGGATATGGTTAAGAGCTTTCCAAATATAAGGCGTCTCCTGAATAAATGCAAGTGTGAAAATGTTGATAATAATGATTTCACTGCCTTTGCCAACTCCAGGGCCATCCTTGATCCTGAGTGGATAGGTGGACCAGATAAGTTTGTGGAGAGGGCGGTTGTAAGGGTCGTAATACTCCTTAGAAGGGACGACAGCTCACCTCCAGAGGTAAGGCTGTCACCAGATGAGGCTATATCTATACTGGAAGAGGGAAAGGCACAAGTGCTGGCTGGTGCAGGCGGTGAGATAGGTATGTTCAAACAAGAACCATTTTATAACCCCTATCTGCTGGTGAGAAGACCTGATATCCAGAGGAGGTTCTTCAGGAAGCTCTTTGATGTAGCTCCATGTTACATCCTAAACACAGGTGTGGAGACCGTTGAAGAGAGCCAAGAGAGGATAAAAAGGATAATAGGGGAGGTATAAAATCTAATGGAACAATCTTTCAAATGGCAGAAATTGCTCTATTTAAGTTGTATTCTTTTCCTTTTACACGTGCTGGCAGGGTGTTCCTTTGTCTTACCCATTACCGAGGTTCGACCACTTGAGGAGAGGGTTATAGGCGGTAAGGGGAAGGATAAGGTGCTCCTCGTTGATATATCCGGTATGATATCAGGAAAGAAGAGATTACGCGCTTTTGGGTTTAAGGAAAAACCGAGTCTGATCTCCAGGGTTAAGGAAGAGCTTGAGAAGGCCGAAGAGGATGGTACTATAAAGGCCATTGTTTTGAGGATAAACAGCCATGGGGGTACCGTTACGGCAAGCGATATCATCCACCATGAGATTAAGGAATATAAGAAGAGAACAAAGGCGATTGTAGTTACTCAAATGCTCGATGTTGCGACCTCAGGCGGTTATTATATAGCCACAGCTACCGACAGGATAGTGGCACATCCTACGACTGTTACAGGGAGCATTGGTGTGGTGGCCTTTAAACTGAACGCGCAGGGCCTGATGGAGAAGATAGGTCTTGCAGACGAGACGGTAAAATCCGGCGATAAGAAGGATATCGGTTCACCTCTGAGGGCGATGACACCAGAGGAGAGGGAGATACTAAAAGGTATTATAAATAATATGTATGAGAGGTTCCTTGAGGTTGTTGTAGAGGGACGTAAGGAGATAGACAGGGAGAGGCTTAAGGATATAGCCGATGGCCGGATATATTCCGCCAAACAGGCACTGGATCTAAAACTCATCGACAAGATAGGGTATCTTGACGATGCGATAGAACTGGCAAAAGAAGAGGCAGGTATAAAGGATGCAAAGATAATAACGTATGCGAGACCTTCGGATTACAGGAGCAACATCTATTCATCTTCAGACTTTCAGTTGCCTTCGACTATCAATTTGATAAATATAGATGCAGATACTTTCATGGAGAGGTTTAATACGAGGTTTATGTATATGTGGATGCCATGAATGGGGTCAAATCTTTATTGTTGGCAAAAAGGAAAATAGAAGGAAAATATGGGAAGTGGAGCCGGTTTAATCTGGGCAGAATATCTTGTTTCCGTGTCTTATGCGGATCAATCTATTTATTGATAGCCAGCCCACAATAAGGAAAGAGATATGAGTACAAAATTAAATACAGGAAAAGAGCAACGAAAAGATCCTGTCTGTAACATGGTGGTATCGGATGACTCCGAATACTATTACCGTCATGCAGACAAACATTATCATTTCTGCAGTGAAAATTGTCTGCGCAAATTCAGAGAACACCCTGAGCGATATCTGGACAAGGAAACTCTACCACCTCATGAAAAAGGTGACGAGTCAAGTACCTACACCTGCCCTATGCACCCTGAAATTCAACAGCAGGGACCTGGTAGTTGCCCCAAGTGCGGTATGGCACTGGAGCCGATGAGAGTTTCGATAGCTGAGACTAAAACCGATTACACCTGTCCCATGCATCCTGAAGTGGTACAGGATCATCCAGGTAATTGCCCCAAGTGTGGTATGGCACTGGAACCGGTTATGGTAAAAGTTGAAGAAAAAAATGAAGAACTCATAGACATGAGCCGTCGCTTTTGGGTCAGCGTCGTGCTGACTTTTCCAATTTTTATTCTGGCGATGGTTGCTGATTTACTGCCTGCATGGTTACCGGATTGGCTTTCCATGCAAACGGTTCTATGGATTGAATTTGTGTTAGCAACACCTGTTGTATTGTGGGGCGGTTGGCCATTTTTTGTTCGAGGCTGGCGATCCGTTCAGACCTGGAATCTCAATATGTTTACCTTGATTGCGTTGGGTGTCTCAGTTGCCTGGGTTTATAGTGTAGTGGCCTTAGTGTCCCCACAGATTTTCCCACCCATCATGCAAATGGAAGGCGGTTTGGTAGATGCCTACTTTGAAGCAGCAGCCGTAATCACGACTCTGGTACTTCTGGGGCAAGTGCTTGAATTACGTGCCCGCTCACGAACCAATGCAGCCATTCAGATGTTGCTCGGACTCGCCCCGAATACGGCACGCATCGTGCGAAATGATGGAATGGAAGAAGACATACCGTTAGAGCAGGTACAACCCGGCGATACCTTGCGTATTCGTCCCGGCGAGAAAATTCCAGTAGATGGTACGGTCATCGATGGCGAAAGCAACGTAGACGAATCCATGGTTACAGGCGAACCGATTCCGGTTGCAAAATTAACCGGCGAGAAACTGATCGGCGCGACGGTTAACGGAACGGGTAGTTTGTTAATGCGAGCAGAAAAGGTCGGTTCCGATACATTGCTTGCACAGATCATCAATATGGTAGCGGAGGCACAACGCACGCGAGCACCGATTCAAAAACTGGCCGATCTAGTGGCAGGTTATTTTGTACCCGCCGTGGTTGGTGTTGCCGTGACCGCATTTATCGTCTGGTGGGTGGTGGGACCAGAGCCGCGCCTGGCACATGCTGTTGTTAATGCCGTTGCTGTACTTATCATTGCCTGTCCATGTGCACTGGGACTTGCTACACCTATTGCTATCATGGTTGGAACGGGGCGTGGCGCCATGGCCGGAGTATTAATAAAGAATGCCGAAGCACTGGAGATCATGGAAAAAGTCGATACCCTGGTAGTGGATAAGACAGGCACGCTGACCGAAGGCAAACCAAAACTGGTCGCCGTGCGAGCAGAAGAAGGGTTTACTGAAGATGAAGTATTACGTATAGCTGCCAGTCTCGAACGCGCCAGCGAACACCCATTGGCAGAAGCTATTGTATATGGAGCGGAAGAGAAGGGGGTTGAGTTGGTTAAGACCAATAACTTCCAGTCCATTACCGGCAAGGGTGTCACGGGTGAAGTTGATGGACATGCGGTGGCGGTAGGTAATATAAAACTACTGGAAAGCCTGGGCATCAATGCGGGAGACTTGCTGCAACAAGCGAACAAACAACGCGCCGACGGTAAAACTGTTATGTTAATTGCTATTAATGACAAAGCAGCGGGTTTGATTGCTGTCGCTGATCCCATTAAAGACTCAACACCGGAAGCCATTCGCGATTTGCATGCCGAAGGTATCAAGATAGTGATGCTAACAGGTGACAGTCGTGCCACTGCAAAAGCCGTTGCTAGCAAACTGGAGATCGACAAGGTGCATGCCGAAGTATTGCCTGAACAAAAAGTTGATGTAGTTAAGCAGCTTCAAGCAGATGGCCGTATTGTTGCCATGGCGGGTGATGGTATTAATGATGCCCCTGCACTGGCACAGGCACAAGTCGGTATTGCAATGGGTACAGGTACCGATGTGGCAATGGAAAGTGCTGGTATCACTTTAGTCAAAGGCGATTTAAGGGGTATCGTCAGAGCTAGACGATTAAGCCGAGCTACCATGCGTAACATCAGACAGAATTTGTTCTTTGCCTTCATTTATAACTCAGCGGGCGTTCCTATTGCTGCGGGAGTGTTGTATCCGTTCTTTGGAATACTGCTATCACCAATGATAGCTGCGGCAGCAATGAGTTTTAGCTCAGTTTCCGTGATTAGTAATTCGCTCGGACTTAAACGCGTAAAACTATAAACTTGAAAGGCGATTTAGATGGCAGTAAGGCTGAATAACAAGGCGCTCAAGCTGACCGCTAACTTGAAACCGGGGACACTGAGCCTGTCCCTTTTTGTCAAGAATAAAGACCTAACCCCATTTTTAGTTCCCTCAGCAGGCTTAGGGCCTTTCAGCTCAAGTTTCCGGGGCTCTTCAAGGAGATATTCAATTAAAAGAAATTAACTTGACATTCTACTTTTTGTAGAATAAGCTTCAAATATGTTTAAAGGGCTTACAAAGAATTTTAGATTGGAGAAAAAGGGACTTGGCCGCACCTTAGGAGACCTTGAACGGGCTATAATGGAGCTCCTCTGGAACCGCAGCGGGATTACCGGTAAGGAGGTTTTTAAGAGCCTCAGCCAGGAGAGGGAAATAGCCCTTACAACTGTTCTGACAGTCCTGGAGAGGCTTGTCAGGAAGGGACTAGTGAATAAGAAAAAGGGCGAGGTTGCTTACCTCTTCAGTCCCGCATGTACACGCGATGAATTTACAGAGGTGGTCTCACAGGAGGTCCTTAAGGGGGTATTTGAGATATCGATGGGTTCAGCGACAGCCTCGTTCGTTGATATTCTCGCCGATACAGACCCCGATGAACTTGACAGGCTTTCACTCCTTATAAAGCAGAAGAAGGAAGAACTGGAAATGAAGAAAAAGGAAATATAACCCGTGACTCTGTTTATCCACCTTATCCAAAAGACATTGCGACGAGTCGGCACACAGGCGGTAAACAGGTATAAAGCTCAAAATTAAAAGTTGTATAGATAATAAGTTGTTCGTATTGAATTGCTCGCGACGCATGACAATACGTTATTAAGGAGGTGATATAGATGAATATTTCGAGATTGGTTATTGCAACCGTAATGATCTTCTCATTCTCAGCGGTGCCTGTCATGGCAGGTGAAATGGGAAAGCATGGAATGATGAAGAACCCGTGTATGATGGGGGAGGGCATGATGGGAGGGAAGATGATGGGGGGGCACAAGGCGATGAAAGGCATGATGGGGATGATGAAGGAGATGATGGATATTTTGAAAGATCTCAACCATAGACCTACCGACCAACAGAAGAAGAGACTAACTGAGATGGCAGAGAGGCTGGAAAAGAAGATAGAGAGGCAAGAGAAGAGGATGAAGAAGATGAGGGAATGTATGAAGGAATCCATGCTGGAGATGGAGTAATAGTTTTTTTAAGGGGTAGCTTAATACCGCCCCTGGTATGGAGAACAGGATGGAAGATGTTAAGGGCATGAAACGACATACAATCCTCTTATTTACACTCTTTGTAATTGTTGCTTTCCTTGCGGGATGCAAGACAGAAACAGAAAAACCTGCGTTCTCGAAGGCCACCGGCGTTCCACAGGAATTCACAGGAGGCGAGGGGCTTTTTGATACAAACTGTGCAAGGTGCCACGGTGAGACGGGCATCGGTACGG
>JAUXIU010000216.1 GCA_030620895.1 Deltaproteobacteria bacterium | reverse complement strand
TCCTACTATAGAACCAACATCTCCTATCTGGCCACCGGATTCTCCATAGAATGGGGTTTCATCTGTAATAATCTCTACATCCTCTCCTTTGACAGCTTTATCAACAAGATGATTGTTTTTTATTATACACCTTATCTTCGACGCAGAAACATCCATGTGATAACCAACGAACCTTGTTTTTACACCAGAAGAAAGGAGCCTGTTGTAAAGCTCTTGTGCTTCTTCTTCGCCCGAACCCTTCCACGTCTCTTTTGCCCTGAGTCTTTGCTTTTCCATGGCCTTATTAAAACCTTCTTCATCGACTTTTAGTCCACGGTCTTTGAGAATATCAGTGGTAAGATCCAGAGGGAAACCGTAAGTGTCATAAAGTCTAAAAGCTATGTCACCAGATAATGTTTTGCCTTTGAGTCTCTTTATTTCGTCATCCAACATTATAATACCAGTTGAAAGTGTTTCGAGAAACCTCTCTTCTTCAGCACGTGTCGCATTGATGATCGCATCTCTTGCCATCCTGATCTCAGGATAGACCTCACCCATTAAACCTATAATACAATCTGAGATCGTATAAATAAAAGGTTCGTCCAGGCCCAACATCTTTCCATGCCTGGCAGCCCTACGTATAATACGTCTCAGCACATAACCGCGGCCTTCGTTGCTGGGCTGTATACCATCAGCTATTAGAAAGGTGATTGCCCTGGAATGATCTGCAATAGCCCTTATAGACAGATCGATTGTCCTGTCCTGCCCATATTCCTTACCCGAGTATTTTTCAATGGTTCCGATAATTGGTGTGAAGAGGTCGCTGTCGTAGTTGCTCTCTTTCCCTTGTATTACCGCTGTCAGTCTTTCAAGTCCCATTCCGGTATCTACACAAGGTTTTGGTAATGGTATAAGCCTCCCGTCATCATTTCTGTCATACTGCATGAAGACGAGGTTCCACAATTCAAGGAACCTATCACAATCACAGCCTACCTTACATGCGGCCCTTCCGCAGCCGACATCTTTACCTTGATCAATGATTATTTCTGAACATGGCCCGCAGGGGCCAGTGCCACCCATAGCCCAGAAGTTATCATCTTGCCCCATACGGATAATCCTGTCTCTCGGAATGCTTGTTTTTTTCTCCCAGATATCAGCCGCCTCGTAATCTTCTTCAAATACAGTTACAAAGAGCCTTTTTGAATCGATATTGACTTCCGTTGTAAGGAAATCCCAGGCTAATTCAATGGCTGTATCTTTGAAGTAATCTCCAAAAGAAAAATTCCCGAGCATCTAAAAGAATGTGTGATGTCTGGATGTCCTGCCTACATTCTCAAGGTCATTATGTTTACCTCCTGCCCTCATACACTTCTGGCATGATACAGCTTTTTTATATTCGACTTGTTCTTTGCTTTGGAGAAATATGTTTTTAAACTGCACCATACCGGCATTGGTAAACAAGAGGGTAGGGTCGCCTTTAGGTACAAGTGGAGATGATGCTACAACTGTATGTCCTTTTTTCTTGAAATACTCCAGAAACCTATTTCTAATTTCATCGGCTTTCATCTAAATCGCTTTTCCCAAAAAGATCGTTCAGAACGGCCAATGACGTTGCTGAAGAGAACCCTTTTAGTATTAAGTGTCTGTAGGCAGAAAACCTTTCTTTTGTTTGAGATCTGCCTTTAACGGGCGTCTTCCTGCGCCAGGAATGCAATGCACTTCTTGCAGAGAGCATTTCTTTTGAATCGTCAAGATCCACCATAATCCTTTCTCTTATGTTCCTGTCAATCCCTTTGTCTTTCAGCCCTTGAATTATTCTCTTTCGTCCAAGGTTTTTATTCTTTACCATAGAATGTGTCCATTCCAGAGCAAATCTATTGTCATCCAGATAACCTAGCTCAATAAGCCTGCCAACAGTTGCCTTTATTGTACTGTCAGCATACCCCTGCCTTTTCAATCTCTCCGCTACTTCTTTGATACTCCTGAATCTGTATGAGATATATCTAAATGCAAATGATTTTGCTTTAACTATATTTGATTTGTCTACCAATAATATAGCCTATAATATTTGGGACAGTCCCCGACCCACTTACGTGGGTACCCCGACAGATTTTGTTAGAGGTTGGAGGAGGGAGGGGAATTGCTTGAGGCT
>JAUXIU010000164.1 GCA_030620895.1 Deltaproteobacteria bacterium | reverse complement strand
ATGGAGGATATGGACTACAACTGGATGCATCCCTTATATACAGGATATCTAAATCGTTCGAAGTAGATCTTGGTTACCGTTACTGGCACATAAAGTCCGGTGTAGGTACCGATACGACCTACTTTTCAAGCGGTGCCGTCGTTACAACCCAATTCAATGAAGCAGTAAGTAAGAGAGAGGGGGTCTTTTTAGGCCTCAACTATATGTTGTGAGCTAAAAATATTTATTGTTTTTACTGCAAAAAGCGTAAAAACAATGATTAGTTTCCAGGGGTTTTTGCACTGGAAACTTTATTCTATTTATCCCTCCCCGACTTTTTCCGCCAGCAGTTCTACAACGTGTCTTACCTCTGTCTTTGCCCCAACCCTGTGCAGACCGTCTCTTAATTGCATTATACACCCCGGGCAGGCAGTGGCGACTATATCAGCACCTGTATTCTTTATATCTAAGGCCTTACCCCTGTTTATCTCCATGGAGAATTCATAGTTAGTTATATTAAAGCTCCCACCCAGTCCACAGCACCTGCAGGGATGCTTCATCTCCTTACGCTTTAGACCCGCCAGGTCGATTAATTCTCTAGGCTCGTCCTTTATACCCTGTCCCCTCCTCAGGTGACAAGGGTCATGGTATGTAACTATTTTTTCTGAGGTCGGGGATTGGTCGTCTAAGACCAAACTCGTAAGCCCTATATCATTTACCAGGAGTTCTGTTATATCCCTGACCTTGCTGCAGAAGACCTCCACCCTTCTTTTTATTTCGGGCCCTTCGTCTTCAAGAATATCCCTGAACCTCCTCTTAAGCACTTCACTACAAGTTGCACATGCAGTGGTGATGAAATCAAGGTCCTGCTCTTCAAATGCCTCAAGGTTCTTCAGGGCTAATGACCTAGCATCATCGACATCCCCCATACCAAGGGCAGGCATGCCGCAGCAGGTCTGACCGGATGGAACTATAACAGTAGCACCCGCCTTTTTTAATACCTTAATCGAGGCAATCCCTATATCCGGCATGATATAATTTATTATACAACCTGCAAAGAAACCGACCTTTATTCCTCTTTTATGACGTCCATTATCGCCCCTGTGTCCCTTTCTCTCCTTCTCTATAATATCCAGCAAGAACCTCCTTGCAAGAGGTGGCACCAACCTCTCCCCTTGTATGAGTGGTAAAGGAAACCGTCTATGCAGGCCGCTCTCGCCAGGCACCTTCTTAAAAACAAGCCCCTGCACCAAAGACGCAATCTTCAATGTCCCTGATATAAAATTATCTGGATTTCTCAGTCCCTTCATTATGACTGATGCAAGCAACGGTAGTCCTCTACCCCTTACTGCCTCGGCCCTTGCAGCCATAATGATATCAGGCACGGGGACATCATTGGGACAGCTCTCCTGGCAGGCAGCGCATAGGACACATTCGGATATGTGCTTTATAAATGTATCTGATAACTCCACCTCACCCTTTATAAATGCATCCGCAAGAGAGATCTTGCCCCTCGCACTGGCTGCCTCCCTATGAATAACACCAAAAGTGGGACATGTGCTCCGGCATGCGCCACAACGAACACACCTGGAGATATCCGATCTGTATCCATCTAACCTTTTCATTTAGTCAGTTCCTGTCAAAAACACCCGTATGTTAAACGTTGCGAAATCTTTAGGATTGCCATAGAGCCTACTCCCTACTTCCCTTGAAATATTTTCCCGGGGTTTAAAATACCATTTGGATCCAGTGTCTGTTTTATCTTCTTCATTACATCGATTACATGTGGTTTTAGTTCCATCCCTATATATGGTGCCTTTACCGTCCCAATACCATGTTCCCCTGATATCGTGCCGCCAAGGCCAATGGTCAATCTGAACACCTCTTCAACAGCCTCTTTCCCTCTCCTGAGTTCATCATGGTTATTATTGTCCACCATTATATTAATATGAATATTTCCATCGCCGGCATGACCAAAGGTTGCTATAATAACATTTTTCTTTCCAGCGATATCCCTAACACCGGCAATTAAATCAGGGATCTTGCTTCTCGGCACAACTACATCTTCATTCAACTTATACGGCTTTAGCTTTATTAGCGACGGTGATATTGATCTCCTGATCCTCCACAGGTCCTTTGTCTCCCTCTTATCAGAAGCGACCCTTACATTCACAGCATTATGTTGCATGCAAATGTCCCTCACTACTGCAGACTGCCTGTCTATCGCCCCACTCTCTCCGTCAAGCTCAATCAATAAGATCGCTTCAGTATCCTTAGAAAGCTCCATGCTCAGACTTTCCTCCACACACCCTATTGAGACTGCATCCATAAACTCGATTGCAGATGGTATGATCCTTGAGTTCATGATACTTAATACTGCCCTTCCCGTATCGGATAGATCATTAAAGACAACCAGCATTGTCTTGACGGCCTCAGGGAGGGGAAGCAACCTCAATGTCGCCCTGGTAACTATACCAAGCGTCCCTTCTGAACCGACAATAAGCCTTGTCAGATCGTAACCGACTACCCCCTTTAAAGTCTTCACACCTGTATCTATTATCTCACCCGTTGGTAGAACGACCTCAAGACCGAGGACATAATCCCTGGTAACGCCGTATTTTACCGCTCTTGGCCCGCCCGCACACTCGGCGATATTTCCTCCAATCGTGCAAAACTTCAGGCTTGACGGATCGGGCGGAAAGAAGAGACCAAACCTCTCAGCCTCTATCTGCAGGTCCAAATTTACTACACCAGGTTCTACAACGGCTATCAGGTTCTCGCTGTCTATCTCAAGGACATGGTTCATCCTTTCAAGGGACAAGACCACACCACCCTCAACAGGCAGACTTCCTCCAGAAAAACCTGAGCCTGCACCCCTTGGTGTAACAGGAAATTTCTCCGAGTTGGCAAGCCTCAAAACATGAGATATCTCTTCAGCACTCTGTGGAAACAATACGGCGTCCGGGATTAATTGCTGATTTGTAGCATCATAGGAGTAGCAGATCCTTTCTTCCTTAGACGTAAGGATATTCTCCCCGCCGACAATGCCCTGCAGCTCTTTTACAATATTCGAAGATAACATACACTAATTATACCATACCTCCTTATTGAGCATAAAAAGATTTTTCAGCCATTAATAACAGGATGCACGCCGTAAGCCCCGCCCCGTGGGCGGGGTATCTTCACTATACACAACGTCATAAATAGATGCGCATACAGATATATTGTCAAACTACATATAATCTGCTAAACTCCAGGTCGGT
>JAUXIU010000024.1 GCA_030620895.1 Deltaproteobacteria bacterium | reverse complement strand
TGACATGGACAATCCTTATTTGCCTTGACACTTCCAAATCAAATGCTTGAATCTCTCTTACAGCTCTGCTAATATTCTTTACGGTTGCTTCGTGCATACACATTAGAGGTGCCTCCTTTCTTTTAGTTGGTAATAGAAATATGGCACCTCTTCTGTTTTTACACAAGATATTTTACATCACCGCACCTAGTTTGCTATTGACATTATATATATATATGATTACTATAAATGATTAAATCATCAAGGGGTGGAAGACAATGGGCAAACCTACATATAATCCAAGCAATAAGAGCAGAAAGCGCACACATGGTTTTCTTGTGAGGATGGAGACAACGGGGGGGAGAAATGTTATCAAGCGCAGGAGGGCTAAGGGACGGAAGCGCCTTGCGGTAACGGTAAGTACAAACAAGTAGTCATGTCTCTATACAACGTCATAAATAAATGCGCACCCAGTATAATACTTCCTTCACAAAGAAGGAAAGACTCCAGAAAAACAAGGAGTTTCTTGCAACCAGAAAGGAAGGAAGTAGACATCTTACAAAAAATTTTATCCTATACATCAGGCCCAACGGACTTGAAATTACCAGACTGGGCATCTCGGTTAGTACAAAGGTTGGTAGTGCTGTTAAACGCAACAGGATAAAGAGGCTTCTAAGAGAGTTTTTCAGGTTGAATAAGGAAATCTTCCCTCATTCGTCCGATATCGTTATCTCAGCAAAGTACGGTGTTTCCCTTGAAAGATTCGTCGAGGTCGAAGAAGAGCTTAGGGGGTTTTTAAAGGGGTTATGATCAGGCTTTTAACAGGAAGTGTTCGTCTTTACCAGTATCTCATATCGCCGTTGTTGCCGCCTTCATGCAGATTTTACCCCAATTGCTCAAGCTACGCCCATACTGCCATTGAAGACCATGGGGTTTGCAGGGGCATTTTTTTTACTGTGAAGAGATTGCTTAAGTGTCATCCATTTCATCCCGGTGGGTACGACCCTGTGCCTTTAGCGGGATACAGAAAAGGTGCAATAGAAAATACAGATGGAACAGAGTAGACTTATATTGGCCATAATCCTTTCTGTGGCTGTTCTATTTTCATATCCGTATCTTATGAAAAAGCTTTACCCACAGCAAGAAGAGAAGGCAGTAAAAGAGGTACCTGTCTCGATTAAAGATACCTATAAAAAGGCCCCTGAAGCGGTTGTTGTCCCGACGGAGAGGGAGTTGGTGCCTATGGAGGAAGAACTGGTAACGGTAGAGACACCGCTATACAGGGCGACATTTTCATCCATAGGCGGTGGTATAAAGAGCTGGGTCCTTAAAGGCTATGGCACAAAACTCGACCCTGAATCTCCTAATGTGGATATGGCCCCATCTATCGACAGGGACTATTCCTTTGGTACGGGTCTTTTGAGTGAAGGCAGGAAGAGGATCTTAAACTTTAAGACATCTCAAAGGGCCTTAAAGCTATCGCCTGCACAAAGCTCAACCCTTTCCATGGTATGGGTATCCCCTGAAGGATTGAAGATAGAAAAGCGTTATACATTTTCAGGCTCAACCTATATGGTCAAGGGCGAGGTCATTATCTACAATGAAACCGGTAAGTCCGTAAGAGAGAAGATTACAACCGATCTCGCTACCTATTCGCCCGCCCTAAAAGGAAAGGCGTCTGCAGCATATAACAGGGGTACCGTCAAATATGAGGCAGGTGGTATAGAGAGGATTGATGCTGATGAGGAGGAAGAGATACATAAGGGCAGACCTCAGTGGATAGGGGTTGAGGATAAATACTTTCTAACTGCCTTAATTCCTTCAACTGACGGGGATATCGAATGGTCTTCAAGACCCTTAGAGAATGATGTGATAAGGGCAAACCTTTTCCTCCCTGTTGATCTTTCACCGTCGGCAAGTTACCTTTTTAAATACAAGGCATATATAGGACCGAAGGAATATAATCGTTTGAAGACTTATAGCCTGAACCTTGAACGGTCCATAGAGTTTGGAAAGTTTGGATTTATGGCAAGCCCAATGCTTGTAGTATTAACATTCTTCTACAGGTTTATACCAAATTATGGCCTTGCGATAATCCTTCTGACGGTGGTAATAAAGATTGCCTTTTATCCCCTTACAAAACACAGTCTCAAGTCCATGAGGGATATGCAGAAGATCCAGCCACAGATGGCTGTCTTAAAAGAGAAGTACAAGGGTGATAAGCAGAAGATGAATAAGGAACTCATGGAACTCTACAAGAGACAAAAGATAAACCCCCTCGGTGGATGTCTGCCGATGGTTCTCCAGATACCTGTCTTCATTGCCCTATATGAGGTCCTTTATGTGGCCATTGAATTGAGACATGCACCGTTCATGCTTTGGATAAAGGACCTTTCTGCAGCAGATACACTTCTTAGGCTCCCGGAGGCGTTACCCATGTTAGGTGGCTCGCCATTCGGTCCCCTTCCATTACTAATGGGGGCGACTATGGTGATTCAACAGAAGATGACCCCTACCGCAATGGACCCCGCACAGGCAAAAATGATGATGTTCATGCCTATAATCTTCACATTTATGTTCTTGAACTTCCCGACTGGTCTTGTACTTTACTGGCTGGTGAATAATATCCTTCAGATTGGACAACAGTATTATATTCATAAGTCTGCAAGATAAGATACGATAAGAAGGGCCAGTATTCATCTAATCCCTATCACCGGTTCTATCCTTTGAAGTTGAATATATCGGATACAATAGCAGCCATATCAACACCTCCAGGAGAAGGGGGGATAGGTATCGTGCGTATAAGTGGTTCTGATGCAGAGTCCATAGTCAATAGGATATTCAGGGCCAGGGGCGGGCATACCCATTTTGAGTCTCAACACCTCTATTACGGGACGGTATTCGATTCCACGGGAGATGTGCCTATAGATGAATGCCTCATGGTTGTAATGAGGGGCCCTCGTTCCTTTACAGGGGAGGATATAGTTGAATTTCATTGCCATGGTGGACAGCTCGTAATTAAAAAGGTCCTTGAAGCGGTTCTGAGGCAGGGTGCACGTCTTGCAGAGGCAGGTGAATTTACAAAGAGGGCGTTCTTGAATGGGAAGGTAGACCTTGTCCAGGCCGAGGCGATTATAGACATGATAAGGGCGAAGACCGACCTGGCGCTCGCAGCAGCCCATGACCAACTGCAGGGGCGCTTTTCAACGAAGCTTAATTCAATAAAGGTGAGACTTGTTGATCTCTTGAGTATGATAGAGGCTGAGCTAGATTTTCCGGATGAGGAAGGCGTCGGAATCGTCACGACATCCGAGATTGAAGCCACGTTAAGGGATATAAAAGGGGATATTTTCGAGGTTCTTTCGACTTATGAAGAGGGGAAGGTAATCAGAGACGGCATAAGGGTGATTATCCTTGGGCGGCCGAATGTTGGAAAGTCAACACTGCTTAATATCCTTCTGAAGGAGGAGAGAGCGATAGTAACGCCGATTCCAGGAACGACAAGGGATGTTATAGAAGAGGTCCTGAATTTAAAGGGATTACCTATTAGTCTGATGGATACTGCTGGTTTAAGGGATACGGTTGATACCGTGGAGGCGATCGGTTTGCGCCTTGCCAGGGAGAGGCTTGAAAGTGCCCAACTTGTTCTGTATACGGTAGATGCCACCAGCTACTCAGACGATGACATGGGTTTTTTGAGTGGCATCCGCGATAAGAAGGTGATTGTTGTTGTCAATAAGGCCGATCTTGTAAAGGAGGACGAGATTAAGGAGGCCTGTGATTTCTTTAAACAGTGGAGGGTTATTTGGATGTCAGCTATAAAAGAGACAGGTATCGATAGGTTAGAGGAGGCCATATTCGAAGAAGCTACGGGCCATTCGTATCTGTCAGAGGTGGGGAGAGAGATAACGGTTACAAATGTGAGGCACAAGGCGGCACTGGACGGTGCATACGAATCGATAGGAAGAGCGCTTAATACAACCGCAAAGGGGCTTTCAGGTGAATTCCTGGCGTTGGAACTGAGAGAGGCGGTAGAAAGGCTGGGAGAGATTACGGGCGAGGTTACAACAGAAGATATTCTAGGAAGGATCTTCAATCAATTCTGTGTAGGGAAATAGCATTACTGTCCTGTTAAACCCCGCCGAGGATCTCTTTAAGGAAATTTTCAACTGCAGAATCGTTCGTCTTACACCCGGTCATCTCCCATGTCTCCCTGTCAACGGGCATGGTGATATCTCTCCCGTTTTTTGAAAGCGCAACCACTACCGTATCCTTCATAAAGGTATGGTCGCTACATCCCTTGAACGTTGCCGATGAATCGACCTTCGGGAGTACAGCCTCTACGCGTTCCTTTACCTCTTTTGCAAAATCACTTGGCATATATATAACCTCATCTGCATCTTATTTTATTTTTCTTCTTTCCAATATCTTTCTGCCTCGATTACATCCTCATTGCTTCCGATAATAAGGGATACCCGCTGGTGAAGCTCTTCTGGTATTATATCCAGGACCCTCTCTTCGCCTGTTGTTGCTGCACCCCCGGCCTGTTCTACTATGAACGAAAGTGGGTTTGCCTCATATAAGAGGCGTAGCTTTCCCTTCTTTGCCTTCTTATCTTTGGGGTAGAGGAAAATCCCGCCTTTCATCAGGTTCCTGTGGAAATCTGCCACAAGTGAAACTATATAACGTGAAGTGACATTTTTGCCATTCTTTAACTTGTCGATATAACGGCTCGTTCCTGGATACCAGTAACGTGCATTACCTTCGTTTATGCTGTATATGCTCCCCCTGGATGGTATCCTTATATTCTCATTGGAGAGGAGAAAGGTTCCGATACTCTGATCGAGGGTAAAACCGTGCACGCCATTTCCCGATGTATAGACGAGCATTGTGCTCGAACCATAGAGGAAGTAACCCGCACAGACCTGCTCTGAACCAGGCTGGAAGAAGTCGTTTGCTGTTGTTTCTTTACCTCCATCTCTCTTGCGGAGTATTGAAAAAATGGTCCCAATACTTATATTGACATCTATATTCGATGAGCCGTCGAGGGGGTCGAAGGCCATGAGATAATTACCCCTCGGATACTTATCGGGAACCTCATAGATATCCTCCATCTCCTCGGAGGCCATCGCTGTCAGATGTCCCCCGTGTTCCATGGCGTTTAGTATGACCATGTTGGCATACTCGTCGAGTTTTTGGACCTCCTCCTCCTGAATGTTTATATACCCCGTTGTACCGATGATATTGATGAGGCCCGCCTTATTCACCTCACGGGACATGAGCTTGGCTGCTCTCGCCAGGTCTGCCAGGAGATCGGTGAAGTTACCCGACGCCTTAGGGAACTTTCTCTGTTCTTCGAGAACAAATTTTGTCAGGGTCGTTCCTAACGGCATGGTTCTCCTCCTCTAATAAGGTCATTTATAACAGATAAGCACCCGAAAATCAATGGGGTCAGATCTTTATTGTTGACAAAACAAATCTTGAGATATTTTTATCAACGTAATCCCCTTGTCTTTTATGGCTCGGTTCTGATTATTGGGTACCAAAATACTGAAATGGGTGCAGAGGCCCATAGCCCGTTTCATTGTCATGATAACCAGGATGAGCAGCCATCCGCAGGAGATGGTTTCTTAAATCCTCGTTGTTTTCTAATTGTGTTTTGTTGTTGGGCTCTTTGTTGTGTTTGGAAACAATCAAGGCCGCCAGCCCAGCAATGAATGGAGTTGCCATGGAGGTTCCGCTCAATTCCGCATATCCGCCGTTTTTGTATGTTGACCATATATTGGACCCTGGTGCCATGATATCGATCTCTCCACCACGCGAAGAGAAGCCTGATCGATTTCCGTTCCTATCATGTGAGGCTACGGTGATTACGCTGCCATAACGCCCTGGATAGCCAATACTGTTTTGAAACAGAGAGCCTTCGTTACCGGCCGCACATATAACAAACACGCCGTTGGTCAAGGCCATGTGAATAGCTTTGAAGAGTATGTTAGATGAAACAGTTCCACCAAGGGACATGGAGATGATATGGGCGCCTTTTTGTACGGCCCAGTCTATCCCCTCAGCGATTCGGGATAAATCCCCACGGCCATCATTCCCGAGGACCTTTCCGGCCAGAAGCTGTGACTTCGGTGCGACCCCGACAAAACCCACATCATTAAGACGGGCACCGATAATCCCAGCACAATGTGTTCCATGGCCGTTGAAATCCTCCACGCTATCTCCGGTAAAATCCTCTGTATCGATGATTGCGTTTTCCAAGTCCCGGTGGTTGATATCAATGCCCGTGTCAAGCACTGCAACCTTCACGCCATCGCCCATTGTCTCTGTCCATACACCGGGTATGCCGAGTAGCGACTGTGCCCAGTTAATGCGTTCCTTTTCTGTCTCCGCCAAGGTCTTCAGCTCAGCCAGGCTTGCGACCTCTCGATGAACTGTAATCCTTGGGATCCCACACTGTGCCTCGATAGATGCATTTTTAATTTCCGACATCCTACCTCCTTTTTAATAGGGACACATCCCATTAAAGAAGATGTGATATGTTCTATCTATTATCCTTGGTATTGGTTTGGCTAATGTCAATCACCAGGTGATCACCTTTGGTGTAGATCTCTGTCCCATACATTTGGGATAGACGAGTGATTCGTTTTTGGATGACATTAAAGTTCTTGCCCTGGGCAAGGTTTACCTGCATTTTGTCGATTAGCAGAGGAACCATTTCGACGCGCTGGATGCCGGCTCGGCTCGCCTTTATGATGAACAGAAGTTGTTGATCATTTCGTAGAACTGGATCGACGTAGTAATCATCGATAAGATCGCCGGTATCAAAGAGCACCAACTTGCCTTTATAGACCTCGATCCCCTGGAAGATATGAGCACTATGCCCGTAGAAGATATCAACACCAGCATCCACCACGGCATGGGCAAACTTTACGAAATCCATGGTTGGTACCTGCCGCATGTTGGGGCCCCAGTGAATGGAAAAGATCACTAGATCTGCACCTTCGTCCCGCGCCTTTTGAATGGTTGTCCGAACGGGGTCGAAATTCCGGTTCAACAGGTCGACCTCAATAATATTAGTCCCTGCGGAATCCTCCCCTGCCCCATACTCACGGAAGTGGTCTGCAAAGGCTATAACTCCGATCCTCATACCTTGAACCTCAAGGTTTGACGGTTTCGATGCGGCCTCCAGATTACGCCCCGCCCCTGCGTGGGCAATCCCCGCCCTATCAAGATGCTCAATCGTTTCCAACAACGCAGGGGTCTGGAAGTCCATTGCATGGTTATTGGCGAGGGAGACTAAATCTATCCCAGCTACGGAAAGCGCCTCCACTGCACGGGGATTTGCACGGAAATAAAAGACCCTGGGAGGTACGAAAGGGGTTCCCCCTTTTGCTATGACGCATTCCAGATTGACAAGCGTGACGTCTGCAGATAACAAGAGTGGCAGTATATTTCCCCAGATATAATATGGACCACGTTCAAGAATGACATCATTTACCAGACGCCCCAGCATCACATCTCCACCAAAAACGAGGGTAATGGGAGAATCGTTTCCGGCCGTTGTCACATTTTTTGCCTTTGACGCCACGGGTGGTTCGCCTGCTACCGCCTCTTGAATCTGAAGCACGGCACAAAATATAAAAATACTGCACGACAACACAAAATGCCAGTTCCTCCATAGAGCCCACCGTGCCCTTGCGTAAGATGGACGTACATCAATTAAAGCAATTCTGCTTATGTGCATCTTAAGTATCTGAAAAGCCTTTGACCTGAAAGGAGTGCAAAGCGACCATATAAAAGCCTGAATAATGTCAAGAATAAAGCCCTATCTAATGGGCGTTTCAACAGCGTGCATCGATCCTTACGGTTTGTCCCCCACTTCTTTGCATTTATTTGGAACTTTAATGTCTTTTGTCGCCGGGTGTCAACATAATAATCCTTGAAACGCATGGTGATTTTGTAGTAGTAATTATCATGCTGGATATGACATCTGGAAAATAGTTCTAGAGTGGCGCGAAATTTGAGGTGCTTGATTGACTGAGAATCTGATCTTCGGACTCGCCGGGGTAATCGTGCTCGGTGTCTCGGCCCAGTGGATAGCCTGGCGCCTAAAATTCCCTTCCATCCTCCTTCTTCTTGTCTTCGGCTTCATCGCCGGTCCTATAACCGGCCTGATCAACCCCGATCTTCTCCTCGGAGACCTGTTCTTTCCGGTCGTTTCCCTCTCAGTTGCAATAATCCTCTTCGAGGGAGGGCTTTCGCTTAAACTCACAGAGCTTCGAAAGACCGGCACTGCTGTTCAGAGGATAGTTACCCTTGGGGCGCTTGTTACATGGGTCCTCTGCGCAATAGCGGCGCATTACATCCTCGGGTTCGAACCCCCGCTCGCAGTGCTCCTCGGCGCCATACTAGTCGTCAGCGGGCCCACGGTGATAATACCGTTACTGAGGCATGTACAGCCGACCGCCAGGGTTGCATCCTTACTGAGATGGGAGGGGATACTCATCGATCCCGTCGGGGCGGTCTTTGCGGTTCTCGTCTACGAGGCCATAGTTGCCGGCGGGTTACTCGAGATTACCGAGATAACCATGACGGCCATCCTTGGCATCCTGAAGACCGTAGTGGCTGGTGGCATCACCGGTGCCGCAGGGGCGCTTGCGATAATTGTCTTTCTTAGGCGGTTTTGGTTACCTGATTTTCTGCAGAACCCGGTAACCCTGATGGTTGTCGTATGCGTCTTTGCTGTCTCGAACGTCTTCCAGCCAGAGTCCGGCCTCATGGCTGTCACCGTCATGGGGGTGGTGCTCGCTAACCAGAATATAGTGGCTGTGAGGAAAATAATCCTCTTCAAGGAGAACCTGAGGGTCCTCATCATAGCCGGCCTCTTCATCCTCCTTGCGGCGCGCCTCGACACAGGGGACTTCGCGGATTTGAGCCTCTTCAAAGGCCTTGCCTTCCTCTTCTTCCTCATGCTGGTCGTGCGTCCGGCGGCGGTCCTTGTGTCTACGCTTTTTACTGAGTTCAACTGGCGGGAACGCGTCTTTATATCCTTCGTTTCCCCCAGGGGGATAGTGGCCGCAGCCATATCGTCGGTATTCGCCCTCCGGATGATGGATGCTGGCTACCACCAGGCATCCCAGATACTGCCTGTTACATTTCTAGTAATAATAGGCACTGTTGCGATAAACGGCCTCGGCTGCGCATACGTGGCAAGGAGGCTCAAGGTAGCACGCCCCCACCCACAGGGTATACTCATGCTCGGCGCCCACCCTTGGGCAGTAAAGATAGCCAAAGCGGTCAAGGATGCTGGATTCAAGGTGGTATGCATTGATACGAACCACAATAACATCTTTTCGGCACGCATGGAGGGTATCGAGGCCCACTATGGGAGCGGCCTCGCAGAGACGGCCGTCCGTGATATAGACCTCGATGGCATTGGCCGCCTCTTTGCCCTTACCCCCAATGACAGTGTAAATTCGCTTGTCATCCTCCACTTCGAGGAGGTTTTCGACAGGTCCGAGCTCTACCAGATAAGACCTTATGATGAGGAGAAGCTGAAGAAGGAGGCGGTCTCCAAGCACCTCCGCGGTAGGTACCTCTTCGGGCCGGAGATAAACTACCGCCACCTCGCTCGAAGGTTCTCACAGGGTGCGGTTGTGAAGAGGACGAAACTTACCGAGGAGTTCGACTACAAGGCCTATCTGAAGCGCTACGGCGAGGGGGTTGCCCCGCTATTTCTAATAACCGAGGGAGGAGCCCTCCTTGTCTTTACACATGATAACCCACCGGTGCCGCAGCCAGGACAGACTATCCTGGGTATCGTTGACCCAGTAGACGAAGCAGGCGAAAACGACAAAGGTGCCGATACAAGACCGGCCCCCTAAGGAATGAACTCCGGCCCTGCCGTCAAAAAAATAAAACCGTCCCCGTTTTCCTTTTCTTCCTGACCGAGTTGTTGACG
>JAUXIU010000120.1 GCA_030620895.1 Deltaproteobacteria bacterium | reverse complement strand
TATCCTGCACGACGGCCCACCCTATGCAAACGGCAGGATACACATCGGCCATGCATTGAACAAGATCTTAAAAGATATAATTGTAAAAAGCAGGTTTATGATGGGTTATGCAACCGACTATGTCCCCGGCTGGGACTGCCATGGCCTGCCGATAGAGCTCCAGGTTGACAAGGCCCTTGCAGAAGACAAGAAGAAGCTTTCAAAGCTTGAGATTAGAAAGAGGTGCAGGGAATATGCAGAAAAGTACGTTGCAATCCAGAGAGACGAGTTCAAAAGACTCGGTGTCTTCGGGGAATGGGATAACCCATACCTTACAATGGACTATGGATACCAGGCCTCTATCTTAAAGGAATTGGGAAAATGCGTTGACAAGGGATTGGTTTATAAAGGCAAGAAACCGGTTCACTGGTGCTCGTCCTGCGAGACTGCCCTTGCAGAGGCGGAGGTGGAGTATGCCAGCAAGGAGTCTCCATCAATCTATGTCAAGTTCAGGATACTGGATCCAGAACTTAACAAGAGGTTCCCGGGACTCTCCAACAGGGAAGTCTCCATAATAATATGGACCACTACACCCTGGACGCTCCCTGCAAATCTTGCCATCGCCATACATCCAGAGTTTGAATATGTTGTCGTGGAAAGAAAGAATACCGAACATAGAGATAAAGATGGAGAGGTGTTTATTCTAGCAGAGGGACTGCTTGAGGATCTTGCCCGGAGGTTAAACTGGGAGGATCTTAATATCATCGAAAGGTTTCGCCATGAAAAGGTGGTTGGGCTTAAAGCGCTGCATCCGTTTATTGAGAGGGATTCCATAATCATAACAGCTGAGCATGTAACGCTAGAGGCAGGTACAGGCTGTGTTCACATAGCACCGGGTCATGGCCAGGAGGACTATGAACTGGGATTAAAGCATGGCCTTGAGATATACGCACCGGTTGACAACCACGGAAAATTTACAAGGGATGTGAAGGATTTTGAAGGTCAGTTTGTCTTCAAGGCAAATAATGGAATCATCGACCTCCTTATAAAGAACGGCGCTTTAATATACAAGGAGGTTATAGAGCATTCATACCCCCACTGCTGGCGGTGCAAGAAACCGGTAATCTTCAGGGCAACAGAACAGTGGTTTATCCTTATGGATAAAGGGAACCTAAGGGAAAAGGCCCTCTCTGAGATAGAAAGGGTAAGATGGATACCGGAGTGGGGGAAGAACAGGATATATAGCATGGCAGAGAACAGGCCCGACTGGTGCATATCCAGACAGAGGGCCTGGGGTGTACCCATAACGGCCTTTGTATGTAAACTATGCGGAACCACACTCCTGAGCAAAGAGATAATTGATAAGATGGCAGCGGAATTCGAAAAGGGTGGGGCCGACATATGGTTCGAAAAGGACGTCAGAGAATTGATACCCGAAAATACAAGATGCAAGAAATGTAACAGCACGGAGTTCTCAAAAGAAGAGGACATTCTCGATGTATGGTTCGATTCAGGTTCCAGCTTTGCTGCCGTTCTTGAGAAACATGAGAAACTCACATCCCCTGCTGACCTCTATCTCGAAGGCAGCGATCAGCACAGGGGCTGGTTTCAGTCATCCCTTCTTATATCAGTTGGAACGAGAGACAGGGCCCCCTTTAAAGCCGTTCTCACCCATGGATTTGTCGTCGATGGTAAGGGTAAGAAGATGAGTAAATCGATGGGAAATGTTATTGCCCCACAGGAGGTGATAAGCAAATATGGGGCAGAGGTGCTGAGGCTATGGGTAGCTGGAGAGGACTATAGGGAAGATATAAGGATATCGGAAGAGATATTAACAAGACTATCTGAAGGATACCGCAGGATAAGGAACACCTGCAGATATATCCTCGGCAATCTTTATGACTTTGATCCCAAAAGGGATGCAGTGCTCTATGATGAGCTTACGGAACTGGATCGCCTGACCCTCCACAGGCTTACAATACTCGATAGGAAGGTCTTAAAGGCATATACGGATTTTGAATTCCACCTGGTCTATCACTCTATCTATAACTTCTGCGCAGTATACCTGAGTGCCTTTTACCTTGACATCCTGAAGGACAGGCTATACACCTCAAGCGCTGACTCCAGAGAGAGGCGTGCTGCCCAGACAACCATCTACCATGTACTCGACCACCTGGCAAGACTCCTCGCACCTATTCTACCGCTCACCATGGATGAGGCCTGGAATTTTCTGCCTAAAAGAGAGAACAAAGAACCAGATAGCGTCCATCTAACATCTCTACCTAAAGAAACAGATGATTGGCTTGATGAAGGGCTTGAGGAAAGGTGGAGATCATTACTCAGAGCAAAGGATGAAATATCAAAAGCGCTGGAATCTGCAAGACAGAAGAAGCTGATAGGACACTCGTTAGATGCAAGGGTCACAGTTTTACCTCCAAAGGATATGAAGGATGCATTAAAGGCAGGGAGAGCAGACCTAAAGGATATACTCATAGTCTCTCAAATAGACGTAAGCAGCAACTATCCCATATCGGGCAATGAAGACTCTTTTGTGGTTTTCGAGAGCCAGGATATTCCCGGCCTCAAGGTATATATAGAACAGGCCAGAGGTAAAAAATGCGAAAGATGCTGGAATTACTCTGAAGAGGTCGGTAGAAATACCGAGCATCCTACAATATGTGAAAGGTGTTTGAAGGTCTTAGGCCAATGAAGATGGCTGGCTCAAAAGACAAGAGATATATCTATGGGATGCTTATTATAGTTGTTCCTGTAGTTGTACTGCTGGATCAAATAACCAAAGCCATCATATCACACCGGCTAAACCTAAACCAGACCATTGGTGTCATAGCCGGTTTTTTTAATATCGTCTATATTAAAAACCCTGGAGCTGCGTTCGGTCTCTTTAGAGGGTGGGGGTCCATGAGGGACATATTCTTGGTAATTGTCACGCTCCTGGCACTTATAATTATAATTTACATCTACAGAAAGACGACAGAAAGGCTTTTAAGATTTTCACTCTCTCTCATCGCAGGGGGAGCCATTGGAAACCTGATTGACAGGGTTCGTTTCGGCGAAGTCATTGACTTTCTGGATTTTTATATAGGCAAGTATCACTGGCCGGCATTTAATATTGCTGATTCGGCTATAACGGTAGGAGTATTTATTGCAGTAGTGGAGCTATATTTTAAAAAGCCCAATTAATAATTTATAAAAGGTCTATAAGATAATTATTCATCCAAACCAGACTTTTCAAGCTCTGCCTTAATATACCTCTCCAACTCCTCCTGATCTTCCTTTTCTGGGTCCGTGAAGCGAATACCAGCGCCACCGAAAAGGTTATCCTCTCCGGAAATGTGTGTACACCATACTACAGTGCTCTTTAACTCCAGCACCCTATTTGAGTCTGGCAAAGAAAATTTAACATGTAACTCCGTCCCAGGTTGAAGCCCTTGCTTTGCATGGAGAAACAACCCCGATACGCTGATATTCAACAGATAACCTGTATATGAAGCCCCCCCTATAAAAAAGTCTACAGGGATCGAGATCGGGACTCTTGGGTCCCCCCTCTCAACACTTACTGGAAAGAGAATGCGGTTGACTCTATGCATTATCTGCTCGGGAGTAAATGCCTTTGTCATAAGACCTTTTGCACCCAGGTCTTTAAGCCTATCAATTACCTCAGATGGATCATATGCACCGGTTATTGCTAAAACAGGCAACTTGTCTTTAATGGGACTTTTCGAAATCCACTCCAGGGCTCCAAAACCATCTATATGGGGCATCTGCAAATCCAAAATGAGGATATCTATATCATCGCTCTTTCTTTTCAGTCTTTCTATAAGCTCCCTGCCATCACTTACACACTTTACCTTGTGACCCGCCTCCGTCATGATCTCACTTAATTTTACCCTGAAAAACTCGCTGTCGTCAGCGATGAGTATATTTTTTGAATCCTTGGTTATCATAGGCGCACATTATACATCAAAAAAAACAAAGGTCAAACATTTTCATCCCATGAGATCGTAAACGTCATAAATAAATGCGCTTACAGTATATGTTATGAAGTAGCATGACTGTCCGTCTCTTTCTTAAAACCACACACCTTGTTAGGGCAGCTCTTTACCACCTCACCATTCTTTTTATGCCTTTCCAAAAGTATAGGGTAGTCACACATGGGGCACCTCTCACCTAAAGGTTTCTCCCATG
>JAUXIU010000218.1 GCA_030620895.1 Deltaproteobacteria bacterium | reverse complement strand
TTCCCAATTCCTTTAAGATAGAGGCCTGGTATCCATAGTCCATTGTAAGGTATGGATTATCCCATTCACCGAAGACACCGTGTCTTTTGAACTCGTCTCTCTGGAGTGCAACTTACTTTTCCGCATATTCCCTGCACTTCTTTCTAATCTCAAGCTTTGAAAAATTCTTCTTGTCTTCTGTAAGGGCTTTTTCAACCTGGAGCTCTATCGGCAGGCCATGGCAGTCCCAGCCTGGGACATAGTCGGTTGCATAACCCATCATAAACCTGCTTTTTACAATTATATCTTTTAAGATCTTGTTCAATGCATGGCCGATGTGTATCCTGCCGTTTGCATAGGGTGGGCCGTCGTGCAGGATATACTTTTCTCTTCCCGTACCGGTCTCTGTTATCTTCCTGTACAAACCCTCTTCCTCCCATGCCTTCAGTATCTCTGGCTCTCTCCTGGGAAGATCAGCCCTCATCTGGAAATCAGTCCTTGGCAGATTTAATGTCGATTTATAATCTTTTGACATAATGAAGTTGCGAGTTTTAAGCTGCAGGTTGTATGTATCAGGTATAATGGTGTGTGTCTTGAAACTTACAACATGCTACTTGCAAATATCTTTAATTTATGACCTTGACGTATTTGTGTGAGATTTGGCTGTTCACTATTACCACACGGGGGCCTAAAATAAAATAGATTTTTAAATTCTCCTCAAAAGGAGGTGGTGGAAGGTATATTCTCCGCCCCTTGATTTCTCGATACGCATAAACTCGAACCATCTCTCAAACACCCTCTTCAATTCTTCTATGGTAAAGAAATGATCATAATGTCCCTTATGATATATCCAATTCCTTTTGTTCCGTTGTGAGTGCATATCTTCGTCGGTAAAGACTGTCAACATAAAGAACGCCTTTGGTTTCATCACCCTCAGGAGGCCGCTTATATACCTCTTCCAATCACCCTTGGTTACATGGTGGAAACACCCATTGTCAGCGGCGATGTCAAAAACCCCGTTTCTGAACGGCCAGCTCAAGACATCACCAAGGATGAAACTACACCTTTCAAGCGGTCCTCTCTCTAATGCTTTCACCAGGGGCTCCGTGACATAGTCAATTCCATAGGCGTCAAAGCCCATTCTTGTAAACGAACGGGCGACCCTACCCTCGCCACAACCTATATCCAGAACCTTGCCTGTTGGAATCTCTCCCCTGATCAATCCTATAAACTCCTCTGTCAATTCATCTACCCTCTTCATCCCTGACCATGGGGTAATGGACTTTGCGTAAGACTCCTTGAAGAATTCCCTTCCCCTCATGGTATATTGTCGTCCTTTCTTAGAGTAAAATGATTGAGAATATGGTAATAACCGGTTTGTAGAAGAGATGGAAATATTTTGGTTTAAAGACTTGAGATCAAAAAAGAAAGGTTCGAAATATTAATCCCCCTATATTCGGCCTTAATGATAAGAGCTTGAACCTACGTTACCTTTATACCTTTACTTGTGCCGACGTATGCCGGCCTGATAGCAGCACAACTCGCTGTCGATGTTGTTATTGAAAGCCCGCTTAGTGCCGTCTTTGAACTCTATCTTAATCATGGATAGGCCGCCCGGAAGGATAGAATTCATCTCTTCGATTACCCTCCCCATACCCCATTCAGGGTGCCTCTTATGAATAACCATATTGCCAACCTGGAGGTATAGTCTTCTGATCTCTTTCACCGTTCCACCTTTTGGATCATTGCTCGAAACCTGATTCCTTTATATAATTTTTCAGGGAAGATATCAATCTATTTAATCCAAATTTGTGTACGGACGTAGTCGAAACCTTCAGGTTTTGCTATTCAAAGTTACAAGTTGCAAGATTTAAGTTGCGGTTCGTGTTGCGAGTTACGGGTTACGAGTTAAGGGACAGTCCCCATTCTACGCATCCTTATTTCTTCCCCACCGTAAATGGGGACAGTCCCATTAGCCTAAACCTGAGCCTCCTTTAGGACAGTCCTATCTTCTAACTACTATTTACTGTTATAAATAAACATTGAAACAATAGGTGGT
>JAUXIU010000209.1 GCA_030620895.1 Deltaproteobacteria bacterium | reverse complement strand
GGCAGCCTGTCTTTCTTTATTATAGGCTAAAGTGAGATCAGATATCAAATCCTTGGCATTTTCTGTGGCTGATCTCATGGATACCATCCGTGCCCCGTGTTCACTTGTCATAGATTCAAGGATTGCCTGGTATATCTGGGTCTCGACATACTTTGGCAGAAGCGTCTCCAATATCTTTTCTTTCGATGGTTCATAGATATATTCCGAGGCTAATTCAGCTCCCCTATCTTCTATACCCTCTGCTCCAGTGGACTTAAAGGGAAGAAGCCTTATACTTGTAGGGGAGATATGGATTGCTGTTGTAAACTTAGTAAAAAAAAGATGTATCTCATCGTAGCGTTCTTCAGAATATCCCTGGATCAACTCCTGTGCAATATTGTGTAAGTCAGCGAATGTAACTCCCTTTGAAAATTGAGGTTGATATTTTATTATCTGATAATGCCTCTTTTTGAAAAAATCGTATCCCTTTTTACCAATGAGGATTAGCTTGACCTCCCTTTTGCTACTCTGATCCTCAACAAAGCTCTGGGCTATACGTATTATGTTTGAATTGTACGCCCCGCACAATCCTCTGTCTGATGTTATAATTAAGACCCCTATCGCCCGTGGCTCTCTGATCATCATCAGGGGGTGGGTTATGTGTTCGTGAGTAGATAAGAGGTTTTCAATGAGCTCCCGAAGTCGCTCGATGTAAGACCTTGACATCTTTACCTTAGATTGCAATCTCCTGAATCTGGAGACAGAAATAAGCTCCATTGCACTCGTAATCTGCTGGATACTGTTGATGCTGCGGATCCTACTTTTTATTTCCCTGCCTGACCCCATAGATTGCCTTTAAGTCTTGAATGTATCGCTGAACCCCTTTACAATATCCCTGAGGGTATTTATTAAATCCTGGGATAAATCTTTTTTGATCCTTATCTCTTCAACCGTTTGTGGATACTTATCCTTTATAAGTTGCAAGAGCCCTTCCTCAAACTCCTTAAGCCTTTCTTTTCTAATATTGTCAAGGTAGCCATTTACAGCCGCCCAGATAATTATTGTCTGATCTTCTACAGGCATGGGTTGATACTGGACCTGTTTTAACATCTCTACAAGTTTTTCCCCTCGGTTCAACTGGGCCTGTGTGGCCTTATCCAATTCTGTTCCGAACTTGGCAAAGGCCGCCAGCTCTCGGTATTGGGCAAGCTCAAGCCTGAGAGTGCCGGCTACCTTCTTCATTGCCTTTGTCTGGGCATTACCCCCAACTCGTGATACTGAGAGCCCCACATGGACGGCTGGTCTTATGCCTGCATTAAACATGTCCTTCTCGAGATAGATCTGTCCGTCAGTAATAGAGATAACATTTGTCGGAATATACGCCGAATAGTCCCCTGCCTGGGTTTCAACAATGGGAATGGCTGTAAGTGAGCCACCTCCCTTTTCATCATTCAGTTTGGCGGCCCTTTCTAAGAGTCTGGAGTGAAGATTAAATATATCCCCTGGGAATGCCTCCCTTCCTGGAGGTCTGCGGAGGAGAAGGGATACCTGCCGGTAAGCCACAGCGTGCTTGTAGAGGTCGTCATAGATGAGCAGAGCATGCTTGCCATTATCCCTGAACTCCTCACCTATTGCACACCCTGCATAGGGGGCTATATACTGCATCGGTGCAGGATCAGATGCTGTCGCTACAACGACGGTGGTATACTCCATTGCCCCTGCCTTCTTGAATATTTCTGTAATCGCAGCTACTGTGGATAGTTTCTGTCCGATCGCTACAAAGATACAATAGACATCCTTACCCTTCTGATTGAGGATGGTGTCTACCACAATAGCTGTTTTTCCTGTCTGTCTATCTCCGATAATCAGCTCACGCTGTCCACGACCTATAGGGATCATTGAGTCAATAGACTTAAGCCCTGTCTGCAAAGGCTCTTTTACCGGTTGTCTCTCTATCACGTTGGGTGTCTTACCCTCTATGGGACGATATTTGTCTGTATCTATAGGCCCTTTACCATCCAGGGGCTGGCCAACGGCGTTCACTACCCTGCCTACCAGGGGCTCCCCTACAGGGACCGAGAGCAACCTCCCTGTCCGCTTTACCACCACCCCCTCCTGGATATTGGTAAAGTCTCCCAGTATCATCACCCCTACCTCTCGCACCTCAAGGTTCAAGGCGATACCATAAATATCACCAGGAAATTCCAGCATCTCCGAGGCCATTACATTGGGAAGGCCAGAGACCTTTGCAATACCATCACCTGCCTCGATTACCTCTCCTACCTCTTCAATGGTAATCTTGGGTTCATATCTTTTTATATGTTTTTGAAGGATGTCTGTAATCTCTTCTGGTCGTATCTTAAGTTCCATTTTCGCTCCCACCACTATTGCTTAAAAATTATTCCTTC
>JAUXIU010000004.1 GCA_030620895.1 Deltaproteobacteria bacterium | reverse complement strand
TCAGGGGGAGAGCGCTACCTTGACACGGTAGAAGTCGGCGGTTCGAAACCGCCCGTGCCTACCATTGGTTCTTGGTCAGCTTATAGAATATTTCCAGAGGTTTTTGCAGTAAAAACAAAATAACTTCGATATGATTACATATAACATCCTTGATAATCTGAAGGAAGAGATAGCAAGTACAGAACCATTGCATTTTCGTTGTGGTCATGTTGAAAGATATTTGATCAACATCACGAGTTCGAGATCATTATTAAAGCCCTTCGATGCATAATTTCTGATTTGAGCAAAGGTATCACCTTCCCTATTTAGTTACCAGAAGGCGATACCTTTTGTTTTTTTATAAAAAGTTTGTGGGAGCAGCACATTATAAAACTGTATGAAAGGTACTATAAAGATTATATGCCCGGACGGCAGGGAAGAGAACTATCGAAGGGGAATAACTGCGCGCGAGGTATTAAAGGAGCTAGGTGGTATAGAGGGATTAGTGGCCGCAAAGATTAATGGTAGAGTAATGGATTTAGATACAAAGATAGAAGAGCCTGTCAGATTGGAACCGGTAACCCTTAGATCGAAAGATGGTGTCGATATTTATCGCCACTCTACCTCTCATGTAATGGCACAGGCTGTAAAAGAACTTTTTGACGATGCGAAACTCGCTATAGGCCCCACCATAAAAGATGGGTTTTATTATGATTTTGATGCCCCGAGGCCGTTTACACCTGAGGACCTGAAGGCAATCGAAAAGAGAATGGGGAAGATTATAAAGAAGGATCTTCCTTTTAGCAGGGAGGAATTAAATAGAGACGACGCCTTGAGGGTTTATAGAGAGCGAGGTGAAATATACAAAGAGGAGCTCATGGAAGAGATACCGGATAAAAAGGTATCCATATACAGGCACGGTGAGTTTTTCGACCTTTGCAGGGGACCGCATCTTCCTTCAACAGGCTGGATTAAGGCATTTAAGCTGACCGGGACAGCTGGTGCCTACTGGAGGGGTGAAGAGAAGAATAAGATGCTTAACAGGATATATGGCACGGCGTTCTCATCAAAGGAAGAACTTGATGATTATTTAAACAGGCTTGAAGAGGCTAAGCGAAGGGACCACAGGAAACTAGGCAAGGAACTTGAACTATTTTCAACTGAAGATGATATAGGGGCAGGACTTGTATTATGGCATCCGAAAGGGGCCATAATCAGGGGGATCATCGAAGACTTCTGGAAGGTGGAGCACATTAAAAGCGGGTATCAGATGATATACAGCCCCCATATAGCAAAGATGGATTTGTGGAAGAGGAGTGGACATCTGGATTTCTATAGAGAGAACATGTATTCTCCTATGGATGTTGATGGACAGGGGTATATAGTCAAACCAATGAACTGTCCTTTCCACATCAAGATATACCAGGGGCGGGTAAGAAGCTACAGGGACCTGCCGATAAGGTATGCTGAACTTGGAACAGTTTACAGGTTTGAGAGGTCGGGTGTCCTCCATGGGCTTCTAAGGGTAAGGGGGTTTACGCAGGATGATGCCCATATATTTTGCAGACTTGATCAACTCGAGGGCGAGATAAAAGAGATTCTGGATTTTACACTTTACATCTTAAAGAGTTTTGGCTTTAATGAGTTTGAGGTATTTCTAAGTACGAGGCCTGAGAAGTTTGTTGGTACAATGGAAAACTGGGAGAAGGCTGAAGGTACTCTTAAGAGTTCTCTTGATGGTATTGGACTAAAATATAGTATCGACCCCGGGGAGGGTGTTTTCTATGGACCTAAGATAGACATAAAGATAAAGGATGTCCTTGGCAGATCATGGCAGTGCTCTACTATTCAGGTCGACTTTAATCTCCCAGAGAGGTTCAAAATAAGATACAGGGAAAGTGATGGCAGTTTAGGACAACCTATAATGATCCATAGGGCCATTATGGGATCGTTGGAGAGGTTTTTTGGATGTCTGGTAGAGCACTATGCAGGAGCATTCCCGTTATGGCTTGCACCTGTGCAAACAGTTATCCTGACAGTAACAGACAGGAGTGATGAATTTGCAAGAGAACTTTATGGTAGATTAAAAAAAGTAGGTATAAGAATAGAATTGGATACAAGGAACGAGAAACTTGGACTAAAGATAAGAGAGGCACAGTTAAGAAAAACTCCTTATATGGTTATTATCGGTGACAAGGAGGTAGGTGAGAGGATTCTATCTGTCCGTTCCAGAGAAGGTGGTGCGATGTCAGTCATGGGCGTCGAAGAATTTATTGCGCTTGTTAAAAAACAGAATATACCGTTAGGGGGTGAATCTTTATAAGAAGACAAATTAGACTGCCAAGGACAAGAGTAAATAGGGCAATAAGGGCCCAGAATGTAAGAGTTATTGACCAGGAAGGCAAGCAGTTAGGGGTACTGGGTATACAGGATGCTATAAAGACAGCTGAGGAGGCTGGTCTTGATCTTGTGGAGATATCCGGAGGTGCTGATCCCCCTGTTTGCAAGGTTATGGATTACGGTAAGTATAAGTACCAGCAAAGTAAGAAGGCCCATACAGCCAAGAAGAAGCAATCGGTCATCGTTGTAAAGGAGATGAGGATGAGGCCAAGAACCGATGAACATGACCTCCAGTATAAACTTCGGAATATCAAAAAGTTTTTGGAGAGCGGTAATAAAGTAAGGGTCTTTGTACTCTTCAGGGGAAGGGAGCTTGCTCATACAGAATTAGGCAGAAAGATGCTTGATCGAGTTGCCGATGAGTTAAAAGATGTTAGTACTATAGAACAGCACCCCAAACGGGAAGGAAGAAGGATGATAATGGTCTTTGCCCCGATGAGTAAATAGCTAAGTAATATTGAAGATTGAAGATTGAAAAACCGTCGTTCGTGATTCGTGAATCGTGGATCGTAACTCGAATCACGATGCACGATACACGATTAACGGAAATTTATTGCCGTGAGGAGGTAAGATGCCTAAGATAAAGACAAATCGCGGAGCAGCCAAGAGATTTCGTTTCACTGCAACCGGAAAGATAAAGAGAAGGAAATCAGGTTTGCGGCACATCCTGACTAACAAGTCACGAAAGAGGAAGAATTCATTGAGCAAGGATGTTTTTGTGGCAAGTAGTGACACGAAAAGCATTGAAAGGCTTATTCCGTACCGTTAAGGTATGGGAAACCCGATGTTAAAGAGATTATAAAAGGAGAAAGGAGCGATAGTATATGCCAAGGGTTAAAAGGGCGATTCATGCCCATAAGAAGAGAAGAAAGGTCATGAAAGCGGCCAAGGGGTACAGGGGGACAAGGAGCAGGCTGTACAGGATAGCTACAGAGGCGGTTGATAAGGCGCTTTCATATGCATACAGAGACAGAAAGGTAAGAAAGAGAGAATTCAGAAGCCTCTGGATAATACGTATTAACGCAGCTGCAAGACTCAATGACATCTCATACAACCGTCTTATTAATGGACTAAAAAAGTCAAATATTGAGATCGACAGAAAGAACCTGGCAGAATTGGCAGTCAAGGACCCTCAAGGATTTGCAAAGATAGCCTCTATCGCAAAACAGCAGATTTGAGATTATGAGAGAAAGGCTGGAACAACTTGAAGAAGATGCTTTGCGTAAATTATCCGCCGCGGCAGATAAAGATATTGTCACCGAATTAAAGGTCAGGTACCTGGGAAGAAAAGGTGAGCTTACAAGTATAACAAGAGAACTTTCAAAACTCCCTGAAGATGAGCGCCGTTCTTTAGGCAAACTGACAAACGATATAAAGAAACGGCTTGAAGAAAAGATTACAACCCTCCTCAATGACTTCTCTGTAAAAGAACAGGAAGACAGCCTTAAGAGTGGTATTCTTGATATAACACTTCCTGGCAGAAGACCTCCGCTTGGAAGAATACATCCAGTCACAAGGGTAATGGGGGAGGTAGAAGAGATATTTCTGGGTCTCGGTTTCGAGGTGGCTGAAGGACCAGAGGTAGAACTGGATTATTATAATTTTGAGGCACTGAATATTCCAAAAGACCATCCTGCCCGCGACATGCAGGATACGTTCTATATAGACAATGAGATTCTCCTGAGGACCCATACATCCCCGGTTCAGATAAGATATATGAAAACTTGCAGACCGCCGCTTCGGGTCATTGCCCCAGGTAAGGTTTACAGGAGAGATTCAGACTTATCACATACACCCATGTTCCATCAGGTAGAAGGGTTTATGGTAGATGAAGGGATTACATTTGGGGACCTTAAAGGGCTTCTTATTGTCTTTCTGCAAAGTTTATTTTATAAAGATATAGGTATAAGATTCAGGCCGAGCTTTTTCCCTTTGACTGAGCCAAGCGCAGAGGTGGATATAAGATGTCTCATATGCGAGGGCAAGGGGTGTCGAGTATGTAAGGATAGTGGATGGCTTGAGATACTGGGGGCAGGGATGATCCACCCTGAGGTCTTTAATTCCGTTGATTATGACTCTACGAAGTACTCTGGTTTTGCCTTCGGGGTTGGCATCGAGCGCATAACGATGCTGAAGTTCGGTATAGACGACATAAGACTCTTCTTTGAGAACGACCTGAGATTTCTGGAACAATTCTAGCATATTACGTGAATTATATAAGTAAGTATATTAAGCACATGAAATTACAATGAAGGCAAGTCTAAAGTGGTTAAAAGAATTTGTGGATATTGACTTTATGCCACAGGAGCTGGCGGAATCTCTTACCATGTCTGGTTTTGAGGTTGAAGGTATAGAGACTGTAGGTATGGATGTCCAAGGTGTCCAGGTCGCAAAGATACTCTCTATCGATAAGCATCCAAATGCAGAGAAGCTATCCGTCTGTGAGGTTACTACAGATAAAGAAAGGTACAGGATAGTCTGTGGCGCAGAGAATATTGGTGTTGGTGACATGGTACCGCTTGCATTACCCGGAGCCGTCTTGCCGAATAATGTGCATATAAAAAAGGTGCCCATACGTGGAGTGGAATCTGATGGTATGATATGTTCTGAAGCAGAACTAGGTCTGGGTGAAGACTCAGAAAGAATCATGATTTTCGATGCCGATGCCACATTGGGTATGGGAATCCATGAGTATCTTGGCATTAGTGATTCCATACTCAATATAAGTATAACTCCAAACCGTCCTGATTGTCTTGGCATAATTGGGATAGCAAGAGAGATAGCGGCTATTACAGGAAGACCTTTGAAGAAACATCCCTCTTCACCCGGCAGTTGTGATGATAGGGATATAGCGAAAATGATATCAATAGAGAACGAACTGCCCTCTCTTTGCAGAAGGTACACAGCAAGGATAGTTGAAGGTGTTACAGTAAGACCATCGCCTCTATGGCTTAAAAAAAGGCTCGAAATGCACGGTATAAGGGCCATAAACAATCTTGTTGATATCACAAACCATGTAATGCTCGAATACGGTCAACCATTACATGCATTCGATTATGACCTGCTAGATAAAAGAAGGATTGTTGTCCGCTTTGCAGAAGATGGTGAATCAATTGAAACCCTTGATGGTATAATAAGAGCGCTGACTAAGGAGGTCCCTGTAATAGCTGATGGAGCTGGCCCGGTGGCTCTGGCTGGCATAATGGGTGGAAATAGGACAGAGATAGGAGAAGAGACTCAAAGGGTGCTTCTAGAGTGTGCCTTCTTTGATCCTGCTTCTATACGGAGAGCATCCAGGAGGCTGGGGCTATCATCTGAATCATCTTACAGGTTTGAAAGGGGTGTCAATATTGAGGGTATAGGCCCTGTTATAGATAGGGCTGCAGAGATGATCTCTGAAATTGCAGATGGAAGGGTTATATGCGGATCTGTAGATGTATATCCCGATAAATATGTGCCACCAAAAATAGAGGTAAATACTGATAGGATAAATTCCTTACTCGGAACCGATATCAAAGAGGCTAGTATAAAGCAGATATTAAAGAGGCTGGGAATAGAATTAAAGACCTCTAGAAAGAAAGGGGTATTTATTGCGCTACCTCCTGCCTACAGATTGGATATTGAAAGGGAGGTGGACCTTATAGAAGAGGTTGCAAGGCTCACCTCTTATGAAAATATCCCTTCAACCCTTCCCAAGGCAAGGATTTCACCTGTTGAAAAGGGAAGGATGCTAGAGGTCAATGATACCGCAAGGGAGATTCTCTCAGACTATGGATTCTTTGAGGTTATAAATTACAGTTTTGTCGCGCAGAGTACCTTTAACATTGCTGACATTGATAAGACAGAAGCAATAAGTCTACTCAATCCACTGTCAGAAGAACAGACTGTGCTCAGAGGGTATCTATTTCCATCGTTACTTGAAACATTGAAATATAACATTAACAGGGAGAATAGAGATATAAGGATATTCGAAATAGGCCGTACATTCGAACCTGATGACAGATTGCCGGTTGAAAGGGAACATATAGCAGGACTTATATATGGGCATAGATATGGGTTGAGCTGGAATCAACCCAAGGATCAGGTAGACTTCTATGACATCAAGGGGTCTGTTGAGCATTTATTGGACGGACTAAAAATACGCAATGCATCTTTTGACGGATCTAAGGATATCCCATTCCTTCATCCCGGCAAATCTGCAAGATTATTTTTAGACAGTGATGAAGCCGGCTTTATCGGAGAGGTTCACCCAGCCACACTTAAAGCTCTTGATATAGAAGAATCAGCATATATCTTCGAGGTCTCTGCTGATATCTTTTCAAGATACTATATGCCTTTTGGGAAGTATAAGGCTATTCCAAAGTATCCGGCAATAAAGAGGGACATATCCTTTATAACAGATCGCACAATAGAATATAAAAAAATACCACAATACATAATGTCCTTAGATGCAAAAATCATTGAAGATGTTGAGTTGTTTGATGTATACTGCGGTAGGAATATTGCAGAAGAAAGGGTTAGCATGGCAATAAGGATCACATATCGGTCTATAGAAAGGACGTTAACCGATGAAGAGGTGAGCCATTTTCATAGTAGGATATTGAGGGAACTAACTGATCATTTCAAGATTGAAATAAGGGATGTAGAATCTAACACGGTAAAATTATAATATTCAAAAGGAGGGGTAAAATGACAAAAATGGATATAGTAGAAAGCATTTTTGAAAAATTTGGTTATTCCAAGAAAGATGTGTCAGAGGTGGTGGATGCTGTGTTCGAAACCATCAAGGAGACGCTGGAGAGGAATGAAAAGATCAAGGTATCGGGTTTTGGGAATTTTTCTGTTAGGCAGAAGAGGGCAAGAAGGGGAAGAAACCCCCAGACTGGCGAGGAGATAACCATAGAGCCAAGAAAGGTCATGACCTTTAAGGCGAGTCAGATACTAAAGAAGGCTATCAACTCATGAAGGATATATCTATTGTTCCCGATAAGCAATATTTCAAGATCGGTGCGGTTAGTGAGATAACAAAGATAAAACCATATATACTCCGTTACTGGGAGTCTGAATTTAATATGATAAGACCCCAGAAGACAAAGTCAAATCAGAGAATCTACAGCAGGGAAAATGTGGAGTTGATACTTGAAATTAAGCGCCTCATCTATAATGAGAAGTTTACGCTTGTAGGCGCAAAAAGGAGGATACAAGAACTACAAAGGCGGAGGAATGAGCAACTTAGTATGAACTTTACAGATAAGATATATGTAAAAGCGCTTAAGTCTATCAGGACTAATCTATTATCAATACAGCGAGTGCTTAAATAGTAAAGAAATAATTCTTGCTGCAAATATACAGGCGTTTTAGTTGTCTTAATACATAGTTATATACAACGTCATAAATAGATGCGCATACAGAGTGTTCGAGCAACGCAGGTATGCAAAGTGAAGATGCACCGCCCACAGGGCGGGGCTTACGGCGTGCATCCTGTTATGACGCTCTGTATAATGCTAATCGGTGTCTATCCGGAAACTCATTCGAACACTGATGCAGTTTCCAATGATGAATGCTAATTAAGCGGGGCGTAGCGCAGCCTGGTAGCGCACTAGCATGGGGTGCTAGTGGTCGGAGGTTCGAATCCTCTCGCCCCGACCATCTTTTCATTCCTTTTTAATATCTTCATCGCTCCTTCAGCCTCTTATTCAGAAGAGTGAATATCTATTGACTTAATGGGATACACAAGATGTTGGCTTAATCACACTCAGGTAAAACCATAAGAGGGTGGTTAAAAGAACAAAATGCAGAATGTCTTAACAATAATTTTGGCAGGTGGAGCAGGAAAGAGACTCTATCCTCTTACCAAAGATAGAGCAAAACCTGCAGTGCCGTTTGGCGGGCGATACCGCATTGTAGACTTTGTCCTCAGCAATTTTGTGAACTCTGGTTTTTACAAGATATATGTCCTCACTCAGTTCAAATCAGAGTCCCTGACAAGACACATCTCTCTTGCGTGGAGACTTTCTCCAATCTTGAACCACTATGTTGAGCCAGTTCCTCCACAGATGAAGATTGGGAAGAGATGGTATAAGGGGAGTGCGGATGCGGTATACCAGAACCTCAATCTTATACACGATACAAGTCCTGACTACGTATGTGTCTTCGGGGCAGACCATATATATAAGATGGATGTACGTCAGATGCTTGAATACCATATACAGAGGAGAGCAGATGTTACTGTATCAGCAATTCCTGTGTCTTTAAGTAAGGGCAGGGATTTCGGAATAATTGGTGTTGACGATGTCTGGACTGTAACAGGGTTTGATGAGAAGCCAGAACATCCTAAACCTATACCGGGACAGCCGGAGAAGGCACTTGCTTCTATGGGTAACTATATATTCAACACAGATGTCCTCATAAAAGAAGTGAAAAAGGATAGCAAGGAACCAACTTCCCACGACTTTGGAAGAGATATTATTACACGGATGCTAGGAAGATATAAGATATGTGCCTATGATTTTTCTAATAATAAAATATCCGATACAACGGAGAGCGAAGAGGGATATTGGAGGGATGTTGGGAGTATCGATTCTTACTGGCAGGCAAATATGGATCTTGTCGAAGTTTCACCCATTTTTAACCTATACAATAAAAACTGGCCCATAAGGAGCTACTATCCACCACTCCCACCTGCAAAATTTGTCTTTGCCGATAAAGAGCAAGGCAGGGTAGGGACTGCAACCGATTCCCTGGTAACGGAGGGCTGTATCATCAGTGGCGGGAATGTAAACAGGTCAATCCTCTCTCCTCTAGTGCGGATAAACAGCTTTTCACATGTCTCGGAGTCCGTATTAATGGAAGGTGTCAATGTTGGACGTTATGCAAAGATAAGAAGGGCGATAATTGATAAGTATGTGGATATTCCACCAAACACAGAGATTGGTTATAATCTTGAAAGAGACCGCAGGAGATTCAAAGTCTCTCCCTCTGGTATCGTTGTGGTTTCTAAGAAGGCTAGATTGGAAGGTCTGAAAAGAAAAGGAAGGGGCAAGAAAAAGGTTGCCCAATAAAGAATGGTTATGGATAAACCGATTATACTTGTATCAAATGACGACGGTGTAAATTCTAAGGGTATTCTAGCTCTAGCAAGGTCACTCAGGAGGGTGGGGGATGTATATGTGGTTGCACCTGAGAGAGAGAGGAGTGCAGTAAGCCATTCCCTCACCCTTCATAAACCCCTAAGGGTTGAAAAGTTGGGTAGGAAGATGTATGCGGTGAGCGGTACACCTACTGACTGTATAAATATCGCTATTAACAGCATACTCCCAAAAAGGCCTGCTCTCGTAGTATCTGGGGTGAACAAGGGTGCGAATCTGGGTGATGATATTACATACTCAGGCACTGTTTCTGCGGCCATCGAAGGGACATTATTGTATGTGCCATCATTTGCTGTATCTCTGGTCTCCAAGGTCAGTTTAGACTTCAGCACAGCTGTAAAGTTTTCAGTTAAACTTGCAAGATATATATTAAAAAATGGTCTCCCAAAAGATACCCTCCTTAATGTAAATGTCCCTTCAAAAGAGAAGATTAAGGGTTACAAGATAACAAGACAGGGTAAGCGGGTTTATGGTGATGCGATAGTGGAGAAGATTGATCCCAGGGGTAAAAAATACTACTGGATTGGTGGTAATGAGTTGAGCTGGGAAGGAGGAAAGGATACAGACTTCTATTTTGTGTCGAGGGGATATATATCTATAACACCACTTCACCTGGATATGACTAATTACGATTCATTTGAAGAGCTTCGTAAGATCAAGATTTAGAGGTAAGCCATTAGAAATTTTAGAAATAAGGACATATATGCCAGGGCAAGACAAAGGATGGTAGATACCCAGATTATATCACGTGGTGTGGAGGATAAAAGGGTAATAGATGCCATGCTTCAGGTCCAAAGGCATCTCTTTATTGAAGAGGCCTTACGGGAACAGGCTTATAATGATTATCCATTGCCTATTGGAGAAGGACAGACAATATCCCAGCCATATATAGTTGCTCTTATGACAGAGGCGCTTGAACTCAAGGGCAATGAAAAGGTTCTTGAGATAGGCACGGGCTCCGGTTATCAGACTGCTCTTCTATCGTTATTAGCAGAGAAGGTATGTTCTATAGAAAGGGTTCCAGTTCTTGCTGCAAGGGCCAGGAAAGTACTCGACGATCTACATTGCTCAAATGTTGTTATAAAGATAGGTGATGGCACATATGGCTGCTCTGAGGAGGCGCCATTTGATAGTATTATAGTGACAGCGGCCTCACCAGATATACCAGAGGTGTATATAGAACAGATGGCCGGCTGTAGTAATATGGTTATACCGGTTGGAGGTGAATATGAGCAGACCCTTATAAAAGTATCAAAGATGAACGGGGACATAAAAAAGGAGGTAATGGGAGGTTGTAGGTTTGTTAAGCTTATAGGTAAACATGGGTGGTCTGCAGAAAGGAACGGGCAACTAAATTGAAGAGACTTTATACTTGGGTTCTAAGCTGGGCCCATACACCTTACGGTTCAATTGCCCTTTTCCTGCTTGCCTTCACAGAATCATCGTTTTTTCCAATCCCGCCGGATGTTCTTCTTATAGCCCTTGCTATATCAATTCCGTTACGCTCATTTCGTTATGCCATAGTGTGTTCGATAGGCTCGCTCCTTGGAGGGATATTCGGCTATTTCATAGGATATATGCTGATGGAGACTATTGGATTTAGGATAATAGAATTCTACCACTTCAAAGACAATTACGAATATATCCAACATCTATACAGGGAATATGATGCCTGGGCTGTTGGTATTGCAGGTTTTACACCGATACCGTACAAGGTATTTACTATTACAGCAGGTGCATTTAAGATAGATTTCTGGGTATTCTCTCTTGTTTCAGCTATAAGCAGAGCAGCACGTTTTTTTATTGTAGCCGGAATAATATACCATTACGGAGAGGGGATTAAATGGTTCATAGATAAATACTTAAACCTGTTAACCATCATTTTTGTGATAATTCTGATTGCTGGTTTTGTCGTATTAAAATTGTTCCTTTAAAAAGAATGAATTAGGAATAAAAAAACCGTGGTTCGTGTATAGTGTATCGTAACTCTAACGACAATTCACGATAAACGATAAACGATACACGATTCACGATTCACGATTGAAGATTGACGAATAAAAAGAATGAATTAGGAATTATGAATTAGGAATTTAGAAAATATTCAATTTTCAATTGTAAATCTTCAATCTCTTCTTTAGGCTCTCAACTTAAATGCAAAAGAGGGAAATATTTTTACTATTGTGCATATCTTGTTTTATCCTTTTTGGATGTGGTGTGAAGTTTGGCGTTTACCATATTATAGGTAAAGGAGAGACGCTCTGGAGGATATCAAGGACATATGGTGTGGAACTGCAGGAAGTTGCGGAAATAAATAACCTCCCGGACCCAACAAAGATAAAAGTGGGTCAAAAAATCTTTATACCAGGTGTGACTAAAGTATTAAGGGTTAAAACATTTATCTCTGATAGTGGTAATGGTGACAAAAGGAAAGGGACTGTTGTATTGGACAAGGGGAGGTTTGTGTGGCCGTTAAGGGGGAAGGTTGTCTCACAGTTTGGTATACGCAACTCCAGGAAACATAAGGGTATCGATATAGCATCATACAAGAATGCGGAGATTAAGGCTGCAGCAAATGGAGAGACTGTCTATAGTGGTAACGATATGAAGGGATATGGTAATATGGTGATATTAAAACACAAGGATAACTTTTTTACCATATACGCATATAATAGCAAAAACCTTGTAAAAGAAGGAGAAGTGGTCAAAAAAGGCAAAGTAATCGCCCTTGTGGGCCGTAAAGGAAATTCATCTAATTATCAACTGCATTTTGAGATCAGAAGTGGGAAAAGATCAAGGAATCCACTTTTTTTCCTGCATTGACCATTATATACCATTGTATGTATAATCTGGATAAGAACAGGGATAAAGATGTCAGAAGGGATTTTATGATTGTAGATACGAGGCAAAATGAAAAGGTCAATTAACGTTAAAGTGGAAGGACATGAAGAGAGAAAGGGTAGAGATACAGAATATGGAAGCCCTTCAAGGAACAGCATAGGACTGTATCTTAATTGTATTATAAAGCGACCGCTTCTGTCTGCTAAAGAAGAGATAAATATAGCACAAAAAATGGTAAGGGGTGATAAGAAGGCCCGTGATAAGATGATTGAGGCGAATCTCAGGCTTGTTGTGAGTATTGCGAAGAGGTATATTAACAGGGAGCTGCCTTTTCAGGACCTGATTGAAGAAGGAAATGTAGGACTTGTTAAAGCTGCTGAAAAATTTAAGGTTTCAAAAGGTTGCAGGTTTTCTACATACGCAACATATTGGATAAAACAGTCTATCGAAAGGGCAATTGTGAATCAGACAAAGATTATACGATTGCCTGTCCATATTGCTAAGGACTTATCGAGAATTATGAGAACATCGAGAGAGCTCTCAATGAGTCTTAATAGAGAACCAGACATCCATGAAATATCTCATAAAATCGGGATGTCAGGCAGGTATATAAAGAAACTGTCACTTATAAATAGTAAAACCTACTCTCTCGAATCGAAGATTTCGGATAAAACAGAGAGATCACTACTTGATATATTAGAAGATGAGAAGGCGCAATCGCCGACTGATATAATTGAAAAGGAAAGACGTTCTAAACAATTAGAAGAACTGCTTGATATATTGAAGGAGAATGAGAGGGCCATAATAATAAAAAGATATGGTATAGAGGGTGATGAGCAAACACTTGAGGAGATAGGAATATCTTACGGAGTTACGCGTGAAAGGATACGTCAGATTGAAGCAAAAGCGATTGAAAAGCTCAGGAAAATGGCAAAGAATAAGAATATCTCCCTTAAAGACATTATGTAGGAGGTTATTAAATGGTTGAGCTATTAAAGAAGGCTATACGTGATATACCGGATTTTCCAAAAAAGGGCATCCTTTTTAAAGATATAACTACACTTTTTAAAGATCCAGTTTCTTTTCAGAGAACTGTTGACCTCCTCGGGCACAGGTATGTTGGAAAAAAAATTGACCTTGTGGTCGGTGTTGAGGCAAGGGGTTTTATAGTTGGTGCAGCGCTTGCCTATAAACTGGGAGCGGGGGTAATTTTGGTGAGAAAACCCGGGAAACTTCCACATAAGACATACAGCGCATCATATTCTTTGGAATATGGGACTGATTCGCTCGAGATACATAGAGACGCTATAAAAAAGGGACAAAAGGTGCTGATAGCAGATGATCTCCTTGCTACAGGAGGGACAGTATCTGCTGTCATAAATCTTGTAGAAAAGCTGGGGGGAAAGATTGTAGAGTGCGCATTTTTAACAGAACTTGAGTTTCTCGGTGGTAGGAAGAAGCTTCAACCCCATAAGATTTTTTCGTTTATAAAGTATAATTAGTTTCTGTCCTGAGGTATCTAAGTTTCAAATTGCAGGGTTCAAGTTTCAAACCACAAGACTTGATTTCTTAACCTCAACCTCAACCTCAGTCTCAGTCTTAAACCTTAACTGCTTAACCTCTTTCCTCAACCCTCAAACTGCTAGGGACAGTCCCCGACCCACTTACGTGGGTACCCCGACGACTTCGCTGTGCTCAGTCCGTAAATCTGGGACAGTCCCCTTCATATTTCAGCTTCACCATCGCGATATCATTTTCATGTATCTTCTTCATTCCTCTTCTTTTTGCCGAATATCTTAGCTGCAATAACACCTATTTCGTATAGTAGTATTATGGGACCGGCCATCATCAGTTGACTAAATATGTCAGGTGGTGTGAGGACTGCCGCAATAATTACTGCAAGCACAATCGCATATCTCCTGTAATGGGAGAACCTCCTGGCATCCACAATACCAAATCTGGCAAGGAAGAACATGAACAATGGGAGTTCGAAGACTATACCAAATGCCACAATGAGCTTTGTAGCAATTGAGAAATAGATTGCTATCGAAAGTGTAGGCTGGAGTTCTTCGTTAGCAAAGCTAAGTAGATATTTAAAACCTAATGGAAAAACGGCCATATAGGCGAAAAAGATACCGAATAAGAAAAAGATGGTGGAAAAGGCCACGATTGGCCAGAACCATTTTTGCTCTTCTTTGTATAGGCCGGGGGCTATAAAGGCCCATATATGATATATCAAGACGGGACTTGCCAGTATGATACCGGCAAGCATAGAAACCTTAAGATATGTTAAAAAGGGTTCTAACACCCCTATGAATACCAGGGATGTTGTGCCTGGTGGAAGTGCGAGGATAATGGGACGTGCAAGAAACCTAAATATATCTTCTGAGAATGCGTAACTTATAAGGAATCCTGCTGCTATAGAAATACAGCATATAATTAACCTCCTTCTCAATTCAGCCAGATGGGACGTTAAAGGCATTACTACATCGTCTTGCTCAGGCATCTCTGGATGTGCCTCCCTGTGTTTCCCCCATCGGTGTCTTTACTTTCTTGTCTTCCCTAGTTGCTGGTGCACTACCTTGTTGAGCGGTTCGGTCTTCGGTGACATTTACATCTATATCCGATACAGTTCTTCTGATCTCATCGGAGGTCCTTCTGAATTCCCTGACTGCTCTCCCAAGGGCCTTTGTTATCTCTGGTAACTTATCCGGCCCAAGAACTATAAGAGCAATAATAAGGATTACAAGTATTTCGGTGAATCCAATCCCGAACATTTCAAGAATTGTCCTTTAAGCATTTATTCGGCGGGATGTACTTTGAGGACCGGACAAGAAACCTTTCGAAGCACACTTTTTGTTGTGCTTCCGAAGAAGATGTGATCTATACCGGTCTTCCCAAAGGAGCCAATAACGATAATATCCATCTCATTTTTATTGGTAAACTTCACAATATTTTTATAAGGAACACCTACCTCAACAGTAGAAACAAAATCTTTTATACCTCTTAAGTTCTTAGCGCAGAACCCCTTTAAAATATTTTGGGCTGCATCCTTCATCTCATCTTCGAGTTTCTCATAACTAAAATGTGGCACGTAAAAACCAGATGCATCTTTGGATGCATCAATAACGTGAAGGATATAAAACCTACTCTTGTATTTTTCTGCTAAGGAGAGAGTGTATTTGAGGGCGTATTCAGAAGCTACAGAAAAGCCAGTAGGGGAATAATATCCTTTTAAAGTTATATTCTTTCAAAGTAGAATCTTTCGATTTCATAAGCAAATCTTATTATAGATATTATATATTTTCAATATAATTTTGTTTAGCCAAAACCTCTTGAAACTGATTATTTACCCCGTTAAATAACAACCTCTGTTTTTATAATCTTATAAACCCAGATTATGCACGAATATGGACAAACCATCGTAGACGATTACACAGATTTTTAACAAATTATTTTAACATTATTTGAAGTAAAATAAATTCTAAAACAATATATATTTTGGCTGCACTTGCTCTATTTATGACTGCCAGGTATGTATTGTATGATCTTCACCAAAGCAAAGTTATTATTGACATCGAGATGGCAATCTGTGAATATGCAAAAGGCTTAAAAACTATTTCAGGAAGAATATATATATCATGTTTGGTTTGGGAG
>JAUXIU010000210.1 GCA_030620895.1 Deltaproteobacteria bacterium | reverse complement strand
AGTTCTCTCTCTATTGCATTCATTCCGGCCTCTTTAATACCATCTTTCGCATAATCAAGTATATATTCCTGTAAAGTCAATATCGCATTGGCATTACAAACCTTCTCCATATCCCCTTTGAGGGTTTTTTTCGTGAACTCCCTTCCCGTTCGTCCGACCCTGTAGCACGAGGCACAAAAGCTTGGAATGAGGCCATCTTTCATTATAGATTTAATTACCTCTGAAACTGTCCTGCGGTCTTTAATTGAAAACTGTTCAATAACCTTTTTCTTGCCTACAACCTCTGAAACCCCAGTATTTAGAGTATATCCACCCGGGTTGGTTTTCGAACCAGCGCTTATCTGGGAAGCACCGCCTCTTATCACATCATCCCTCAGTTCATTGCCCTCTCTTGTAGAGACTACAATACCGGCAGAAGGTACAGCGAGCCTGTATACAGCTATGATTTTTTTAAACTCCTCATCACTTACCTTGAAAGGGATATCCCCTATAGCAGAACCTTGCGCAGGTCTAAGGCGTGGAACCGATATTGTGTGTGCATGTGTGCCATATCTCTCGTATAGATACCTCGAATGTGCTATGGTTGATAGACAATCATATCTATAATCATACAACCCCAATAGTGCCCCTATTCCCACATCACCAAAACCGCCCTTCATTGCCCTGTCCATCGTTTCTATTCTAAACTCATAATCTCTCTTTTTTCCTGAAGGATGCATATGCCTATACGTCGATCTGTGATAGGTCTCCTGGAATACCTGGTAAACACCAACTCCCGCCTCCTTTAAACGCCTGAACCCATATACATCCAAAGGGGGGACATTGACATGTACAATCCTTATCCCCGTTCCTCTATATAGCGCCTTTACAGAAGAGACAATGTAATCAAGGGTGGAGACCCCAGGGTCCTCACCACATACGAGGAGAATCCTCTTAAAACCCATATCCTCGAGAGTTTTGGCCTCCTTTATCACCCTATCTATTGTAAGTGCACTCCTCGATTCACCTCTGTTGTTTCTCCTGAAACCACAGTAAAGACAATCATTAGTACAGTAGTTGGAAAGGTATAATGGAGCGAATAATACTATGCGCCTTCCGAAGACCCTCTCTTTTACCTCGCCAGCCTTAATATATACCTTCTCAAGAACCTCGGGATCATGAATCTCAAGAAGGGCAGCTGAATCCTCAAGCGGAAGACCTTCGAGCCTATCGACCCGCTCGAGTATTTTATCTACATCTGCGATAGAGGGTCTTTTTGTCTTTGCGATAATCTTTTCTATTCTGTCTGTGTCGACAACCATATTGCACCTTGAAAAAGTCAAACTAAACCCTTCGCCTAAAGGCGGGGGTTTTTCTCCCATTCCCCGAGTGGGAAAATAAAAAAACCGCCCTACATGAAGGAGCGGTTTTTTACAAAATCAAAATGCCAGCTAAAGGCCACCCTGGCCCGAAAGGGTCAGAATAGCCACAGCAATTAATATCTTGCTACCACTTCCCTACGCTGGTATTACCCAGATCAGGTTGTTAGGGTCTTCCGGTCCAGCCGGAACTCTCAGCCCAAATCTTTCATGAGCTCCCCTTGCGCCTTATAGAGAATATCAAGTGTTACAAGACAAGTCAATATTGTTTTTACTACAAAAAGCTTAGAACAACGATTACACAGATTACAATTAGATTACACCGATTAAAAACATTGAGCAATTAAGTCGTCTTAGATATAAATATCCTCATTCCAAATTATCCTGTTTAACATCCCCTTCAGTGGGTGAAAAGAGATTAATCCTTACAACTTCCCCATCCTTACCAAGCCTACCCAGTGGTTTGCCGTTAAAAAAAGCATTCACACCCCCTGCATTTCCTAAAAGTATTGAAAAACCTTTCTTCGCCTTCCATGAAATCCTCTCGCCCTCTCTTAGAGAGATCTCAAAAGGTTTTTTATCATCGATCTCAACCCTCATCCATGTATACTTAAGTGCTTTCATCTGGAGCGTAATATCGTCTGCAGCTGTAATTGATTTATTTCCAACTTCTTCCTTCTTCTCCTTTTCGGTAAATACCTCCTGTATACCTGCTTTATGATTCTCATTAACTAAAGACGGCTTTTCCAGAATTGCCGGCTTATAGGCGGTGCTATTCTTTTCTGGAACTGCATGTTGTGTAGCTTCAGACTTGAGAAACAGATAGATACCCACTGCAGAAACAAGAATAAAAATAGCTATAATTATCCATAATTTATGGTATTTATATTTACTCTCTTTGAACGTCTTGGACCTACTTTTACTCTCTTCCAATAAGATAGTAATCTTATGCGGAAGATATGAAGTCTTTTTGTGAATCCAATCTTTTCCTTTACCCCTACTCAGCATATCGGCCCTTTCAGCTTT
>JAUXIU010000181.1 GCA_030620895.1 Deltaproteobacteria bacterium | reverse complement strand
TGAGGGGGTATCTGGAAAGGACCTTGAAAGGTTCTTCGAGGAATGGCTCTCCAGGAAAGGGGGGCCGGAACTCTCCATCAAAGATGTAACGATAAAAGAAGTGGGAGAAGGGGTTATCGTTTCATTAACAGTTATTCAGAAGAAACCACCCTACATCATCTCTCTACCCATACTATTCGAGACCGAGGGTGGAAAAAGGATATGGGATGAGGTAAAGATAGAAGAACTTGTGGAAAAGAAGGAGTTTCTGCTGGCCGACCCACCGCTTTCCGTTGAGATAGACCCGGAATATGAAAATTTCAGAATATTATCAGATGAGGAGATCCCTCCTTCTCTTAGCGCCTTTTTGGGTGACAGGGATGGAATTATTATTATACCCTCTGATGAAGCCTCACAGAGGATATACCAACCGCTCGCCGACATGATAGCAAAGGAATACGATCTCAACATTACAACTGACATGGAGATAAAAAAGACCAGACTCAAGGAAACATCTTTCTTCATATTTGGCGGACCCGGTCAAAACTATCTCTTTAAAGAGATAGAGGGAGACCTGCCTATGGGCGTTGTCATTAATAATGAAACATTCCAGATAGGGAATAAAAGATATAGTCTCTCTGAAACGGTTCTAGTCCTGGCAATTAAAAACCCAAGCAATCCAGCAAAGGTCGTATGCCTTACTCTTGGGAGAATAGATGAAAAAGGCATGATGAGGATAGGAAGGAGGATACCCCATCTGACGGGGAAGGGTTATCTTATCTTTAAGCAGGACGGCAGATTAGAGGCAGGGACCTTTAAGGGAAATAGAGTTTTAAAGTACAGATTCAAGGATTAATCATTTGCTTCATCGGGGTCTTCGAACTCCACCCTAATATCCAGGATATCCTTGCCTCTCGAAACAGTAACAACCGCCTGCTCGCCAAATTTCTTTAATCTTACAAAATATTGCAGATCAGAGATCTTTTTTATGGACTCACCATCAAAACTCTCGACAATATCTCCCTCTCTGATATCCCATTTTTCAGCAACCGATTTCGTTAGCACTGAAACTATTTCAACCTTCCCATCTTCCTCACGCAGCATTATACCAAGCATTGGTCTTCTCTTATCGAGTCTTTCATATCTTGTTGCCCATACAAAATCGGCAATATATAGAGGTGCATCTGGAAGGTCTACATTGAGTAGTTTAATCCCCTTCTGTCGTGCAGCATCCTTGTCGCGCATGATCTCTGGCGATATCGGGAGAATAGTAGTGTAAGCCCCTTTTAACCTGCGAAATACCCTTTTTGGTAGTCCGTAACCGTAGTTAATATGACCATTGCCGGTCAAGACTATAATTCGGTGCTCCTCACTTTGCCCCTTCAGATAATCGGCTACGGTCTCAGCCATCGTCTCCTCCCATAAGAGTTGCATCTGATAGAAACTGTCAAACTCCCCCTTGCCATGGCTGGGGTCGTAATATATGGCCTCTACCATAGCACGATGGTAGGGGTCGCTTTTATCCATCTCCGGCAAAGAGAGATTGCTAAGCTCATCCATGCCTGCCTTGCCTTTATGACTCAATTTCAGCATCTGTTCCCTTGAAGCATTAAGTGCTATCAGTGGGATATTTCTATCCCTTATATATTCAAGGATGTCACGATAATAGTCATAGTCAATCCCCCAATTTTTGGTCCACTCCTTAAAAAAGACCCTATCGTCCAACTCACCCCTACTCCACTTATCCAGGTTCGATTGTGATGGTCTCCTTAACATCTCCATCCCCACACTCACAGTACCAGGATATCTCTCTTCCATGGCCTTAATAACACTCAACTGTACCCTGTGATGTTCAAGGTTATCGTGTGCCTCCCCTACATATACAACCCTTGAACCTGAAAGATAGGTCATTAGTTGTTCTTCTGAGATAATTATACCCGTTGGTACATGGAGGATTGAACCTTCTGGCAAGGCATCTAATGGATAATACGGGGAATCAAATGCAGCGTTCGGGCTAGGAGAATCAAATGCAGCGTTCGGGCCGATTGTATAACAACCGGAAAGCAACGTTAGTAGAGATACAACAAGGGACAATGTTATAAGATATCGAATTTTCCGGCTTATTTTAACAATACATAACTTAAGAAACATTTTTCCTCTTTCGTTTTTTAGCAGTAGGGGGGGCCGTTCAATCTTCATCGCTCTCTAACCTTGAACCGTGAACCCTGGAAATGTTAATCTTAATTCTACCATTATTTTATCTTAGGCATCAAGGACCATTTAATAACCCAGGATTGCGTATTCAGGTCTTGATCCATACAAAGTATGCCGCCGTTCTGGAACTTAAAAACGGGTTTGTCAACCAACCCTGTTATCAGATAGGAAGTCAGTCTTTCCATAAATGGGAGATGACCGACAAACATAAGGTTATCGATGCTTTCTATCTCTTTAGCAATGGTTGTCACATCATCTAAAGGGTTCAATCCATTGCATTCCTTAACACCCTTTTCAGGTTTCAAGGCAGATGCAAAAATATCTGCCGTCTGCTGAGCCCTTTTTTTTCCGCTGTGCTTGATGCACAAAACTTTTATTCCATAGCCTTTAGCGACACTCGCAATACGCTTTACATCCGAGATCCCTTCTTCGGATAGACCCTTATTGGGGTCTATATCTTCTGGCAGGCTTTTGCCATGCTGAACAAGATAAAGTGCCACCTAAATATTCCTCCATCTAAAATCCGTTCTGATTGGGGGGGGGACAGCCCCCGACCCACTTACGTGAGTACCCCGACGGATTTTGTTAGAGGTCTGAGGTTGGAGGGGTATAGAGTTAGAGGTTGGAGGAGGGAGGTTGGAGGCTTAAAACCTCATACCTCAAGCCTCGTCCCTCAAACAATCCCCCTCTTTCCTCAATCCTCAAACTGCGTGGGACTGTTCC